>JAQUHM010000381.1 GCA_028683595.1 Geobacteraceae bacterium
CAGAATAACATCCAATGTCCGCGCCACTTCCCGACGGGTTGACAATGAGTTTTCTATTCGTACTGGTGCGGGAAAATGAGTTGCCAGCGGATATGCTTTTGTCTGCTCCAGCTTCGGTGCATCCCTGTTGGAACCTTTTGAAAAGGCTTGTAGATAGTTTGAGCGCATGGCGTATGGCAGGGTTGCAGAAAGCAAAATCGCGCTACCACCTTGAGCAGCATGGTATTCAAGCAATTTTTGCAGCAGGTAATTCATGTACGGATCGTAGGCGTGTACTTCATCAACGATCAAAATCTTACGAGCAAGCCCAAAGCAGCGCAATGACTGGTGTCTGGCCGGCAACACCGCCAGAAGCGCCTGATCCAGAGTACCAACGCCGACCTCTGCCAGCAGAGCCTTTTTGCGGCTGTCCGCAAACCATGCGCTGCAAAAAACTTCGGCGGTTTCTTCATCATGATCATAATTTCGCCGAGAATCGGGGTTTTCAGGCAAGGCAAGCGATTTACGAAAATCCTCAGACAGATGTCTGGCTCCGTGAGCCAGCACCAGAGAGGGGGAAGCCTCATTCGCATACAGACGCCGGTATGCCTTACCCAGACGCTCATACATTGCATTGGCCGTGGCCATTGTCGGCAGAGCTACATACAGACCGTCAGCCAGACCGCGTGCCATGAGACGATGAGCCATTGTCAGAGCTGCCTCGGTCTTTCCAGCGCCGGTAACGTCTTCAAAAATAAACAATTGGTTTGAAGAAGAGATCTCACAAGTTTCGGTCCATTGTTGCAATGGAGACAGCGATGTTATGAAGTCGAATAAATTGGCTGTGTTTTTGTAAGGTGCAACTGTAGAAGGTCCAAGTTGTGCACTGATGACAGTTTGTTCAGCAAAAGACAAGGCATGATTTTGCCAATAATCATGAAGGAGTATTATATTCTGGAAGTATTCGTCCGGTTGACGACTGGAGCCAAGCCAGTCAGCCAGTACCGCGAGACCGGCAAACATCCAGGAAGCCGGTTTCAAGCATTTATAAAATGCTTTGTCGGCAAATAGTGCCATATCATTGCAGGAAATAAACATCTTGAAGACCGCCTGCAAATACTGAAAAGCAGCTTCCTCATCCTGCTTGGTGAAATGATTAGAAAGGTTGACGTTAGTGGTTTTGGGTGGAATGCCATGATGTCCGGTAACGATCTCCATCCACACATCAAGGGTTCTATGAAGTTGGCGCATATCTGTCTTTGCAACGGAATAAGTAAATTCTTCCTCTAATTCCAATTGCGCAGTCAATACGTCAGCCCAGAGGAAAAACCCGAGAGAATCATGGCGCTCCGTGTAAGGCATCCGCGAACTTGCCGACACAAGATCCGCCGAAAGGTTCACTGCCAATCCCTGGAATGCAGTAGCAAATTTGCCGATGTCATGCAAACAGAGAAAAAAGACGAACCAGCGTTGAAGCAATTCTGGCGAGGTTCTCAGTTGGGTAGCCAAGCGTTGGCAAAGCGGTTTATCAGGGTCTAGCAACACCCATCCCACCGCCGCCACATCCAAACAATGATACGGCAGCAAATGATACCGCCCCCCATCCTTCTCCGCCTTCCCCCAATAGCGAAAATACCCCGGCACGGAATCGTCCACCACCCTACCCCCTTTCTGAAACGTTCAATGAGTATCAGGCTACCATACAGTTGCAACATAATAAGTCACAATAAAGAAATATTTCTCATTATCATCTCCTTCAGACCCGATACCATAGCCTTATTCATCCGGGTTACCATCCTCAACCGATAACAATGATCGCCCCCGTTGCTTTTTCATCTGTAGGGGCGCACCCGTGTGTGCGCCCTCAACGTCAGTACAAACAACAACGAGACAGACACACAGGTCTGCAGAATCCAGGCAGACACACGGGTCTGCAGAATCCAGGCAGACACACGGGTCTGCAGAATCCGGGCAGACACACGGGTCTGGAAAATCCGGGCAGACACACGGGTCTGCCCCTACAGATGATCTTCATTATCCGCCCAATGTGCAGGATTTCTCGGAATGTGTTCCCTTTTTGCGGAAATATCCTCTGCTGTATTGCGACAATTTGCACATTAAGCCAGTGCTAATCACTTTTATCACACCAGCTTAAATATCGACTGATTAATCTAAGATTAATTCAACCGGGTTACTATAATCAGTGGAAACAGACCCGCCCAGCCTTGGCGAATCACTGCCGTGACATAGGAACCACAGCTCCCAGTTTCTCTCATTACTCTTTCTGGTATACTTTAAGAAAACTGGAGGTGGTTCTCTCATGAAAATACTTATTGTTTATTACTCAATGTACGGACACGTCCTTCAGCTTGCTCAAGCAGCAGCAGAAGGCGTTGAAACTGTTGACGGGATGCAAGCGGCGCTCCGCCGCACTGAAGAGTTCGAAACAGTAAACAGGGTAATTGACGGGAACGAATTTGCCTCACAAATTCGTGACAAGCAACGAAATATACCGGTCTGCACTCTGAATGACCTGGAAGAAGCAGACGGAATACTCTTTGGATCACCAACACGCTACGGAAACATGGCAGCTCAGATGAAACAACTGATTGACTCAACAGCCTCACTCTGGCTCAAAGGCTCTCTGGAAGGAAAGCCTGCCGGGGTGTTCACCTCTACTGCATCGACACACGGAGGACAGGAGACAACTCTTCTGACTATGATGGCTCCGCTCCTCCACCTGGGCATGATCATTGTCGGTGTTCCCTATTCGGTGCCGGGCATGCTTCATACCGAAGGTCGCGGAGGGACTCCCTACGGAGCATCCACCGTTGCCGGTGCACGGGGTGAACTGACACCCACTGCGGAAGACCTGGAAATTGCCCGGGCACAAGGGCGAAGAATTGCTGAAGCAGCGAAAAAACTACGTAGGTAATTAAGCGTGGATTTTTTCTATGTTTAAAGAAAGTTCTGCCTGGAAGGAAAAACTGTCGTTACGGATTTTGCGTTATTTTTTCAGATGTGAGAAAGTTCTGTCAGAGTTGGGCTGAAACAACACGGTTTCGGCCTTCTTTTTTAGCCTGATAAAGACATTGATCGGCTCGTACAAGAAGAGCAGCGGCCATGGTCAGATCTTCTTTCTGGCATGAAGGGGTCAAACTCGTTACCCCAAAACTCGCGGTAACACGGAGTTTGGTCCCGGTTGCATCAATCACATAGGAGGCAAGCCTGTCACGGAACCTTTCCGCGGCGATACAGGCACCGGATAGCGAAGTTTCAGGGAGTACAATAACAAACTCCTCGCCTCCGTAACGAGCCACCCAGTCGATTTCATTGCGCACGGAAGTATTTATCACCCAGGCACACTCCATGAGAACCTGATCTCCCGCCGAATGGCCGAAGGTATCATTAATACGTTTGAAATGATCGATATCCATCATGATGAGCGAAAGGGAGCGTTCAAAACGGAAGGTCCTCTTCACTTCATGAGTGAGTTTTTCATCCAGAAAACCGCGATTGTACACCTTGGTGAGAGGATCCTTGACAGACAAAGCCCGGATTTCCTCGTAGCTTTTTTTGAGGGAACTTTCCAGTGACAGGATCCGGTCGGCAGTTTTCAGGCGCATTGTTAAT
>JAQUHM010000382.1 GCA_028683595.1 Geobacteraceae bacterium
CTTGAAGGCGAGACTGGATCCGCCCTTTTCGAAAAACCGCCACTTCAGCTCCAGAGACACATCCCCGAGCCCGTCCGTGTCTGAGGCCACGATATCGTTCTCTTTCACGCGGCTCAATTCGTAGGGAACGGCCACTACGAAATCAACTCCGTCAATGAGCCCGGCCGAAAACACCGTTTCCAGCGAGCCGCCGTATTCCCTGGCTTTTACATCCAGCGCTCTTTCGCTGTCATGACCGTACTCGCCGTTCAACTCTACCTGGAACTTCCCTTTTCCCTGGGTGCCGGTGTCGTCGGTAATCAGCGGATGCGCGGCGAACGCCGTACCCGCCGTAAAGACCACAACCGCGCTTACCTGCAGAAACTTCTCGACAATTCTTTTCACCCTTTACTCCTCCTTTTTATTGCGTTCAGACATCCCAAACACTCCCTGAGCGTACAAATACCGCAAGAATGATGCATCACTACCGGTATAGCGTTTGATTTCGCCATATTCATCGCCTGCTTCCTGAGCTGGTGTGAAACCTTGTTGGTAAATATGACCATGGCCTCCACGTTGCGGATCTTTGAGTTCATCCGGGCCTCGGAGCAGGTAAAGACCCTGAGGTCGACACCGAACGTCGCCGCTTCTTCAAGGTAATGCCGTTCAAGACGATCCATCCCACCGATCAATGCGACACACATGGCGTACCTCCTTTATGGTTCTGATTATCATTTTCATCATGTGGATAAAAATACACCTTCTTCCGGTCGGACGCGCCGCCCGAAATGCCGAGACATTCAAAGGGGCCGGTACCCGCCATCAGACGAACCGCCATCCGACAATGGCACTGGCGGTGGGCTTCCGCCAGCATCAGGCTCCGCTGAGGATTGCCGAAGATGCGCCACGGCCCCTGACAAGTAAACCGCAGATGCCCTACTCCCATAAATCCGGCCACATCTTTGAGGGGATACCCGAGAATAATGCCGATTTCATGGGGAACGCTGCCTGATGCAAAACGTCTCGCCAGTTCAGACAAGAGGCCATCAACACCATTTTCAGGCGTATAGCCTGATCTCCGCAGCAGCGCGCGGACGCCCCTGTTCTCCAGAAGCTCGCTCACCATCCTTTGATCATAGAGGAGCAGCAAGAGAGAATCGGACCGTTCGACCATGACCTTTGCTTCCAGGGGACTCTTACGGATGATCCCCTCGCCGTGCTCTTTCCAGACGGCGTGAAGATTCTTCCCGCACCGCCTTGGCCGGTTCAAAAGGTTGACGAGGCTTGACGGTTTGATCCCGTCCAGTACCTCGGCCGTTTCGAAGGCGAGAAAAGCGGCAAGGCAATCCCTGTCATCGGGAAACCTGCCGGCTAGGTCCATCCAGACCGGCTTCCGGTCCCCATTGGTTATTGGTGTTGAGGCAAATGATGTCATTGTCAGAAAGTGCGCTGATAGTGAATTTCATTATCATTACACTTTCTTGCCACTCCCTGTCAAGGAAATATTTCCACGCAGTAGTGTCCCAACGTTTAATTATTGGTAAGCCGTAACGTCCCATAAATTGGGAAAGAAAGACGGATCGAGGGCGAGTTGGGCGAGGAGCAGTTCCAGTTTATTGAAGGTTATCTAAACGAATGGGCAAAACAACTGTCGCCGGAGCTGCCATTGACAGTCGGCCTGGACGATGGTTATGTGCATGCCTCGGATCAAAAGTCGCGAACCGAAAGATGGTTCGAAGTCGCGGCGCACACTTGTTGTTGCAAACCCGTGTACAGGTTCTGAACGACGACCTGCGGGAAACCTTCTGCCGATGGTTCCCCGGAATGAAATCGGACGGGGTGTTAACGCTCTTTATGACGTTGCTCTATGGTATCGCGGAGTGCGCGTGCCAGTACCAGGAATGCACGCAGGTAGTCGATGTCGGCGTCTGCTTCGCGAATACCGAGAAATATCTGCTTATCGACGCCCTCAACTCCCAAACGCACCGGGAAAACGGCAAACCTGTCAGCGTATTCTTCGACCAGCCAGCGTGGCAAGGCGGCGACGCCACGGCCGCTGGCTACCATCTGCAGCATGATGTCGGTTGTCTCGATCAGCTTGTGTCGCTTTGGGCTGATGCCTGCGGGCGTGAGAAATCGCGTATATATGTCGAGTCGGTCGATAGTGACCGGGTAGGTGATCAGGATTTCTCCGGCGAGCTGTTCCGGTTGCACATGGCTCGCATTGCACAATGGATGCTGCGGACCGACTACCAGCACCTGCTCGTAGTCGAACACCGGCTCGAAGAACAGGCCGGTTTTGTAAAGCGGATCGGGCGTCACCAGCAAATCGATCTCGTAGCCAAACAGCGCGCTGATGCCGCCGAACTGAAACTTCTGCTTCACATCCAGATCCACCGCTGGCCACGCGGTCAGGTAGGGTGACGCGATCTTCAACAGCCACTGGTAGCAAGGATGGCATTCCATCCCGATGCGCAGTGTGCCGCGCTCGCCTTGCGCAAATTGCCTGAGGCGTTCCTCGGCATGGGCAAATTGCGGTGCCAGACGGTTGGCCACCGCCAGAAGGTATTCCCCGGCCTGCGTCGGACGCAGACTGCGGCCCTCGCGGCGCCAGATCGCTACACCGAGCTGATCTTCCAGCTTGTGAATGCTGTGGCTCAGTGCGGATTGCGTGAGGTGCAGCTTATCGGCGGCGGCTGTCAGAGAGCCGTGCTGGTCGACCGCGCGGACGATCTCCAGGTGGGTACGTTCAAGGATGGCCATTCAGTACTTCCTAATTATGATTTGAATTCATGGTTACATGAAAATATACCATTTGAATTCATAGATACAAACCGTTATTTTTAGTGACATCGTTCAAACTCAAGAAAAGGATACCTTATGGCATACTCTCACAATCTTGGTTTTCCTCGCATCGGAGCCAAACGCGAACTGAAGTTCGCCCTCGAAGCCTACTGGAAGGGGCAGTCCTCCCGCGACGAACTGAAAGCGTTGGAAGCCGAACTGCGTCGGCGCCACTGGCAGGACCAAATGGCCCTGGACCTGGTGCCCGTTGGCGACTTCGCCTTTTACGATCAGGTGCTGGACATGAGCTTCACGCTGGGCAATCTGCCGGATCGGGTGCGCGACTTTTACGGCGATGTGCTGGATAATTATTTCCGGGTCGCCCGTGGCCGCTCGGCCCAGGCGGCCGATGAGCACGCGCAGTGTTACAGCGGCGTGGCGGCCGGTGAGATGACCAAGTGGTTCGACACCAACTACCACTACATCGTCCCCGAGTTCAACGCCGACACCGAGTTCAGTCTGGATGCCTCGCGGCTGCTGGAGCAACTGGCCGAGGCCAAGTCCCAAGGCGTTAAGGCCAAGCCGGTGATCATCGGTCCGGTCACCTATCTGGCCATTGGCAAGGCGAAGGACGATTCTGACAAGCTCGTGCTGCTGCCGCGCCTACTGCCGGTCTATGCCGAACTGCTGAATGCGCTGGCTGCGCAGGGCGTGGAATGGGTCCAGATCGACGAACCCATCCTCGTTATGGAACTCGATGCCGAGTGGAGGCAGGCATTCACCGCAGCCTATCAGACCCTGAATGCCGGAAAGATCAAGCTGTTGCTGAGATCGGAAGAGCAC
>JAQUHM010000383.1 GCA_028683595.1 Geobacteraceae bacterium
GAGGTTTATCTCATGAGGTTCTGAGTCGGTGGAATGAACTTACTAATGGATGCCGGGTCGATTTTGCCTTCATCGACGGATCGCATCAATATGATGACGTTTTACGTGACTTCGATATGGTTTTTCCCCTTGTAAATGAAGGTGGATACATTGCGTTCCATGATGTCGTGGATACCTGGAATGGTCCGTTGCGGGTCTGGTATGAGACGGCCTTGCCAAAGCTGTATGACATTGACTATTCAACCACGTTAGCTTGTGGCCGAAAACCCAGTACTTGCTCTAATGGACTACCCATTCATTTCTTTACCATTGTTCTGAACGGCAAGCCATTCATTGAAAAACATATCAGCACCTTCGAAAAACTTCCCTTCCCTTGGCACTGGCATATCATTGAAGGTGTCGCGGCTCTGAAACATGACACTGCCTGGAGTCTTGCCACTGGCGGGCGCATTGACGATTCCTTGCACAACAACGGATTCAGTAATGACGGGACCAGTGAGTATCTCGATGAACTCGCGCGGAAATATCCTGATCAGGTGACAGTTTACCGCAAGAAACAAGGCGTGTTCTGGGACGGCAAGCTGGAAATGGTTCAGGCACCGCTCGATACTATCACGGAAGAATGTTTGTTGTGGCAAGTGGATGTCGATGAGATCTGGACAGTGGAGCAAATAACCGTTGCCAGGGAGTTATTTGTTCAGTCCCCTGAAAACAGTGCTGCTTTTTACCTTTGCCAATTTTTTGTGGGGCCATCTCTGGTTACTACCACAGTCAATACCTACGGAAACCATCTTGGAAACGAGTGGCTGAGAACCTGGCGCTTCAGGCCGGGCGACCGCTGGTTGGCCCATGAGCCTCCCTGTCTTGTGCGCCAGATGGGCGGCGTATCGGTTGATGTTGCGACCATCAAACCTTTCATGCATACCGCAACGATGGAAAAAGGCCTTGTCTTTCACCATTATGCATATGCAACCGAAGATCAGATCCGTTTCAAAGAGGTGTACTACGGCTACCAAGGTGCCGTTGAACAATGGTGTAACCTGCAGAAGGTGGAAAACTTTCCTGTGATGCTGAGAGATTATTTTGCCTGGGTCAGAGACGCGGCCCGAGTGGACAGGTATGAAGGGGAAAGCTTTTTAGATGATGCTCCGAAGAGGATCCTCTGGATACGAACAGATGCAATCGGTGACAACGTCCTGGCTTCAGGAATGTTGCCCCATATCAGGGAACTCTATCCGAGAGCAAGTATTACCGTGTTTTGCCAGGATCGGGTCGCTGAACTCTATCAGGCTTCTCCCTGTGTTGATGAGGTGTTGGCGTTTAATTGGTGGAAAGCTTTTCACGAAGAAACGTACCGTCAGGAAATACTCGGCAAGGTGCAGGCGATCAATGCTGACCAAACCCTGAATTCCGTTTTTTCCCGTGAAGCGCTGAATGATTTTTTTGCTATCGGATCTTTTGCACCTGAACGTATTGCCATGCATGGTGATGAAAGCAATATCAGGGCTGATCTGAGAGACGAGAACAACAGCGCCTATACACGAATTGTTTCCACTGGAGGGGCTCAAAAAACAGAGATGGAACGTCATCGCGATTTTCTTCAGGGACTTGGTATCTCTGCTCCGGCGTTACAACCTTTAATCTGGACAACTTTAGAAGATGAACGTTTTGCTGATGAATTTTTTTCGCGCAATGGACTCGATCCGCAAAAAACCGTGGCTTGTTACCCGTCAGGTCAGTGGGCGGGCAAGTTTTATGAGCGCTATCCCGAGGCGCTCAAAGGCCCATTGATGGAAAATGGCCTTTCGGTGATCATGTTTGGTGGGGCTGGGGAGAAAGATCTCAATTCCCGGCTTCTTGGGCAATTAGGCGTAAGGGGTGTCAACGCTGCCGGCGAGACAACAATCCGCCAGACTGCTGCTATTATCCGACGCTGCAGGATAGGGATTGGCGCCGATACCGGAACCGCCCACATCGCCTGCGCGGTAGGGACTCCCCATGTGGTGCTGCTCTGGGGTGGTCATTTTGGCAGGTTCTTCCCCTATTCTCCGTTTACTTCCGTGGTATGTCTTCCTCTTGATTGTTACGGCTGTAACTGGAAGTGCCCTTACACACGTCCCCACTGTGTAAAAGATATTGATCCTGTCGTGGTTGAGACTGCGTTCAGGGAAACTCTTGCCGCACAGAACGATCGACCGAGAATTTTTACTCAGGATTACGATTCCTGGCTTCCCGGCCCAGGAGAACCCTGTTGGGGGCTCTTCACACAATACGTGGATACACGTGCAGTTACCATTGTTCCTGTTCACGGGGAACAAGTTTTGCGGACCGGAAATTTTCCCTAAAGTTTTCCCGGAAAGAAACGATATGTTTAATAACAGCAGCACAACGGGAGAAACCAGCCACCGAAAGGGGGAAAAGGAAAAAGAGGCGTTCCCGGCGAGCAGCCAGCTGCAGAATGCAGCAAACACACTGAATACGGCAAGAATGCCGTACAGAAATCCAGAAAGGAGTAACACGTTATGGCAATGAACGAAATTTCTTTGACTTCAGGCATGAGGAATAACCTGCTTTCACTGCAGAAGACTTCCGATCTCATCAACACTACCCAGAACAGGTTGTCCACTGGCAAGAAAGTTAACTCGCCCCTTGATAACCCGACAAACTATTTTGCAGCGCAGACTCATATGGAGCGTGCAAGCGATCTTACCGCCCGTAAGGACGGCATGGCAGAAGCAGTTCAGATGGTCACGGCAGCAGATGCCGGTATCAAGGCCATCAGCTCGCTGATCGAATCTGCAAAAGGTGTTGCATCCTCTGCCGCTGCTACCAGCAGCGCCACCGACCGTGCGAATTATGCTGCCACCTTCAACACCCTGATGAACCAGATTACCGAATTGGCGAGTGATTCCGGTTACCGTGGTACCAACCTTCTTACCAACCAGAACCAGACAGTTGAGTTTGGTCAGTCTACCGGTGCTTCAACCCTCGGAATTAACGGTTTCAATGCAACTGCATCCGGCCTCACCATTGACACGGCAAGCATTTCGAGTGGTGCATCTGCCGGTGGCATAGCTTCTGCTAACGGTACCAGTGTTGGTGGCGCAGGCATGAGCAGTACGGCATGGAATGCCACTGGTGACACTGCAACTCAGGCTACGCTTGTTATCCAGAGTGCCGCATCTCAACTTGAAGGCGCATTGTCGACGCTTCGTACCCAGTCTTCCAAGCTTTCGTCCAACCTGAGCGTTGTTACGAATCGTCAGGATTTTACAAGTACCATGATCAGCACTCTTCAGACCGGTGCGGATAACCTGACTCTGGCCGATATGAACGAAGAAGGCGCTAATATGCTGATGCTGCAGACACAGCAAAACCTCGGCGTAACCTCTTTGAGCATGGCTTCCGAGTCAGCTCAGGCAGTCATGAGGCTGTTCTAGTAACAGTTGATCTGTCCATTGTAGAAGCGGAAGGGGAGGGGAGAGAACTCTCCTCCCCGTTCCAGCATGAAGAAGGGGCGTAGAAATGGGAGTTGACCCGTTAGGTGAGAATGAAAAGGTAGCACCTGTACAGGACTCGGTTCG
>JAQUHM010000061.1 GCA_028683595.1 Geobacteraceae bacterium
ATGGGACACATGACACGGCGGGCAGTGTTATTATTCCACCGTTCGGTATCGATCCGCGCATAATCGAAACCACATTGTCTGCATTTTTCATGCATATCAGAAAATTCATACATCAGAAGACTCCTTGGGACAACACTAATAAATTCGAAATTCACCCACGACGCATGGCAGGAGATCCATGAGCGGTTAGTGACAATGATGCAAAGTTCAAATTGCTGCTCAACCCGCTTCCAGTCTTCACAACGGCTCACGACCCGGTACAAGTTCACCGACCGGCAAAAAACTTTGCTCCCGGTTATGCCTGATGCTTCGGTACCATATATAGTTTCCATCCGGAAACTGAAAAAGTGCTGCTCCGTGGAGGGTCGGGGCTTTCACGGAGTCTCTCGTACGGCTTCATTGCACGATTTTAACAGCAAAAAAACCGCCCGAAACCAGCATATCAGCTGATCAGGGGAACAGGTGGTGACCGATTACGAGAGGCTTCGGGTAAGTTCCAACCCGGCTCCTTCCAAAACTTTCCGGATGAATATTATATAGTAATACAGAAAGACTGTTTGTCTCCAGAAGAAATATCAGAAGGGAACGATTCGGAGAGGAAGACCCTGTTAATCACGGTTGAAGAAGGAGCCTGCGTAGCATACAATGGGACACCATTCGGACGAAAATGAAAAGGATGTACATGATCGAAGATACCCAGAAACCGATGCTGCGCTTTCTCACGATCCTGACTGCCGCCTCGATGATCGGTATCCAGGGATACACAATCCTGTTTAACAACTTTGCCGTTGAAATGGTCCACCTGCAAGGTCGTCAGGTGGGAATTATCCAGTCAATCCGCGAAGCACCCGGGTTTCTGGCGCTGCTTGCAGTGTACGTAATGCTGGTAATCAGGGAACACCGCCTGTCGGCGCTCTCCATCGCTATCCTGGGAATTGGTGTTGCCATGACCGGCATGCTCCCCACCTATGGGGGAATCATGGCCACAACGCTCCTCATGAGTTTTGGCTTCCACTACTATGAAACGACAAACCAGTCCCTGACTCTCCAGTATTTTGCCACAAATGTTTCACCGCTCGTAATCGGAAAGCTGAGGAGTATAGCAGCAGCAGCAAGCATCGTCACCGCACTCCTGATCTGGATAATGGGATATTTCCTCAGCTTCAAGGGAATGTTCCTCATGATTGGCGGCCTCGTGTTCCTCGCCGGGTGTTGGGGCCTGCTCCAGGATCCGACCCACCGCAGCATCCCCTCCCAACGGCTGAAGATGGTGGTCCGGAAACGCTATTGGCTTTTCTACCTCCTCACCTTCCTATCCGGTGCCCGGCGACAGATATTCACGGTATTTTCCATCTTTCTCCTGGTCAAGATATTCCATTTCTCCGTGCAGGAAGTCACTCTGCTCTTCCTGGTCAATAATGGAATCAACTGGTTTCTCAACCCTCTTATCGGACGGGCAATCATTACCTTCGGAGAACGAACGCTGTGCTCTGTTGAATATTCGGTAATCACCCTCGTTTTCCTAACCTATGCCTTCACCACCTCCAAATGGCTTGCCGCAGGTATGTACATACTCGACGCGATACTTTTCAACTTTTCAATTGCCATACGCACGTACTTTCACAAGATTGCGGATCCCGAGGACATCGCACCAAGCACCGCTGTGGGCGTTTCGATCAATCACCTGGCAGCAGTATTCCTGCCGGCACTCGGCGGCTTTCTCTGGATGATCGACTACCGGATTCCGTTCTTTATCGGCGCAGGACTCTGCGTGGTTTCACTGTTTTTCGCCCAATTCATCCGCTTGCCAAAAAGATCCGGACAACCATTCCCACTATGAACATCATCAGGAAAGGCAGATTTATGAATAACAGAGACAAGCACCTGCAGAGAGAGAAACTAACAATTAGAAAGATGGCAAGGAGCTACTGCAGGGCACACCATCAGACAGCGGAAGGACTTTGTTCGGAATGTCGGGCGCTGCTGGACTATGCCCTGGAACGCATAGACAGATGCCCATACAAGGAAGGAAAACCGGTCTGCTCAGCATGTCCGATTCATTGTTACGAAGCTGCGATGCGGGAAAATATCCGGCAGGTGATGCGCTATGCAGGACCCCGCATGCTCCTTCGGCACCCGTTTCTCTCCATACAGCATCTTCTGAGAAGCAGGGGCGAAAAAGATAGCGCACGGAAGGTTTACGATGAAAATACAACCCTTCAGGAAAGGGGAAGACGAAACTCTACCACCAGACCACCCTCAGGAGCATTGGAAGCCTGCACCTCTCCGGAATGCAGCAGCACGGCTCTTTCGGTAATTGCCAGACCTATACCGGACCCTCCGGATTGACGATCACGGGCCTCAGCAATTCGGTAAAAGGGGCGAAAGATATGCTGCAGCACTTCTTCCGGTACACCGGGACCATAATCACGGACGCGAATCACCGCGTGACTCGACGACTCTTCAAGAGTCACTTCCACCGACGTGCCTTCGGCCGTATAACGAACAGCATTGCGTACCACGTTCTCCAAAGCACGGCGCACCATCTCCCGGCTCCCCGCCATCATCAGCGCCCCCGTGGCATCGAACGACACTCGACGATTTCGGCTTTCCGCCTCGAAATCCGCATCCCGTACAACGTCAGCCACAACTTCCGACAGATCGAATGATTCCTTCTCGAAGCGTGCATTGTCGCTTTCCAGGAGACTGAGGGTCAGTAGTTCGCCGATCATCTCGTTCAGGCGTTCCGCTTCCTGTTCTATACGGTCAAGGGGTGCCGTTGCTGCTGGCGAGGCAGTACGACGAGCCAGCCCCAGCGCAACATTCAGCCTGGCAAGGGGGGACCGCAACTCGTGGGAAACATCCCTCACCAGCTGCTTCTGCGCCAACATCAGCTTCTCAATCTGCTCTGCCATCCGGTTGAAATCACGCACCAGGTCAGTCACTTCATCGCCGCGGCCTTTTGAACGAATGGATACCCTTGTCGTCAAATCACCTGTACCCAGACGCTGGGCAGCGGCCCGGAGTTGACGGATAGGAGAGGTGAGGTGCCAGGCAAGACCATAACAAACAAGACCACCAATCACGAAGGTAACGCAGAAGCGAAACCAGAAATCAGGCGGGAAAGGCCATCCTTGCAGAAGCACCTGAGGTGCGGGTAAAGGCGGCACACCTTCCGCGGCAGCCACGTACAGGTTCCCTCGCGGACTCTTCACCAGAACAGCAGCGGCAACAACCCCTTTTCCGAAGACGATATCCGAAACACCACTGGTCAGCAACTGCTGAACGGCTTTCTGCAAATGAACAGGAGCTGGACCCGAAAGCGACGTGCCTTTGATTGAGAAGAGGTAGGCGCGCATGCCGTGCGGATCCCCGTGATGAACAAAATTTCTGGTCGCCAACTCACCGTATTTCTCATAAATACCGGCTGCGGTATGACCATAGAGGGCAAGGGCCTCGCAGACTATCCGGGCACGCTCAACAGAATAGCGACGCTCGAATTGCGCATGCATGGGGCCAATCCGCATATTAAACGCTATCAGAAAGACAACGATTCCCGAAAAGGTCATGGCAAGCCAAAACCAGAAAAACAGTTTTAGAAAGATTGTCCGCATAGAATTCCCTCAACTGACCGCTAGTGTCCCGTACGTTTAGTTCGCCGCATTAATTCCGAAGAGTTTTGGCTCCTGGCAAAACGAGGTACGCAGACATAGCCGGGCTCTGACGGGGAACCACAACGTAACCAGGAGATGAAATAACCGGAATTGAAAGGAATGAAGTAACCGCTTGAGATACTAGGGTTCAGGATTTCGTTCGGCAGCAGGGCAGGTATAGATGTATCCGACTCCCCGAACCGATTTGATCCGCTCGCTGCCATCACTGAGAGTTCCCAGCTTTTTTCGCAGACTGCTTACATGAACATCAATACTGCGATCCTGATAGTTGAGCGTTCGACCAAGGGCTTGTACCGAAAGGTCCTCCCGGCTGATGACCTTCCCGGCCATGCGAAGCAGGACCTCAAGAAGAGAAAATTCCACCGATGTCACCTCTACCGGGTTACCTCCACATACTACGCTTCTGGCCCCGGGATCGACTGAAACGTCACCAACGGCAAGCAGAGAGGATGAATCTTCCGTCCCTGTCATGGAAAGTACGGCTCGCCTGAGGATCGCACGTAGACGTGCCACCAATTCTCGTGGGTTGAAAGGTTTGGGAAGATAATCATCAGCCCCCATTTCGAGGCCAACGATCCGGTCGACTTCATCGCCCCGTGCAGTCAACATCAGAACCGGCACAGCAGAAGCCGTTCGAATCCGGCGAAGGACTTCAAAACCACTGAGCCTGGGCAGCATCACATCAAGCACTATCAGACCATAGGCATTGTTCAAAGCCCTTTCCACACCTGTTTCACCATCATGAACCGCCTCAGCATCAAACCCCTCTGCGGAAAGGTAATCGTTCAGCAGCTCACACAGTTCAATATCATCATCAATGATCAATATCCTGTTTGTCATTCTCATCCTCACTCAAATTTGTGATTAGTATAGTCGCAAACCCTCACGATATCTGTAAAAAATTGTAAAACACCGCCGAATTCCCTTCCAGGCTGCACATAAATTCCGGAGACCCTTTCACTAAAACCAGGCGCCAGAAAGATGCTCTTTCCGGGCAGATACTGTATTATAAAATTATCAGCTGCATTCGCATTTACAAAAACGGGATACCCCCACGAGGGCAAAAAGAAAATTGGCATCTCACCATTATTTAGCTTATCATTGATCCGCAAATAGGTGCCTGCGGATTTTAACTCGTTCAATCGTTCAATAATACCCTTCCGGAGACCATACCATGGAGAATCTAACCCAGCAGCAACTCCTCCGACAAATAAGCATCGGCATAACCCTTATACATGTTCTCACCGAAAATGAGCGCCGCTGTGAAAGACTGCTTGGCCAGACTGCCGCGCGTATCAAGGGTATGGGCAGCCCTGTAAGCTGGACCTGCACTGACGGTCTGAGCCGTGACGGTGAAATCATTCCGGACACAGCCGATCCGCTCAAGGCCCTTGATTTCGCCCTGTCGCATCCGGGCCCCCTTTTACTCATCCTCAAGGATATCCACAAATTCTGGCGAGACAACCCTGTTCTTGTCAGAAAAATCAAGGACCTGTCCTGCGTATCGAGAGGCAAAGGCAAGGTAACGGTAATTACCGCAGAGGAGGAATGGATACCTCCCTGCCTCCAGGAGGAAATTGTCCTGTTCAGACAGGGACTTCCTGATATCGAGGAAATACGAACTTTCCTCCGACAGCTCAGGGAAAATGACACTTCTTTTGCCAAGGTCTGCGAATCAGAACCGGACTTGCTGGAAAGGCTGGTAGTCGCTGCCCGCGGTCTTGACCTGGTAGATCTTGAGCGGGCAATCCGCACGCTGAGATTGACTGACATGAGCAGCACCGACGCCGTCCGCTCACTTTTGGAAAACAAGCGGCGAATATTGCAGCAAAGCGGCATAATGGAGCTAATTCTCGATACAGCCGGTTGTAACCAGCTTGGCGGAATGGAAAATCTCAAACACTGGCTCCAACGTCGCGAGAGTGCCTTCGGCCTCGAGGGAATATCCTCAGGGATTGGACTCCCCAAAGGCGTGCTGATCATGGGGGTTGCGGGCTGTGGCAAGTCGCTGCTTGTCAAGGCAATCGCAACGGAGTGGCACCTTCCGTTGATCCGCCTCGATATGTCCACAGTCTACAGCGGAATCTTCGGTTCCCCCGAAGCGAGCCTGAACAAGGCCTTCAAGACCGCCGAAGCGGTTGCACCGTGTGTTCTCTGGATAGACGAGATAGAGTCCGGCATAACAACCCACGGATTCAAATCAGAGGGCGGAGCATCGTCCAGAGTCCTTGGCTCGTTCCTCACATGGATGCAGGAAAAGCAGGAACCGGTGTTCGTGGCCGCGACCGCAAATGCCATTGAAATGCTGCCGGCCGAAGTATTGCGCAAGGGGCGTTTTGATGAGATATTCTATGTAGGATTGCCTGAAACCTCTGCCCGCGAAGAAATCTTCCGCATTCATCTGGCAAAACGGAAAGCCGACCTCTCCATCTTTGACAGCAAGCTTTTGGCCGGCTCGACAAAAGGTTTTTCCGGCGCTGAGATCGAACAGATTGTTCACTCTGCCATTTTTGAAGCACGTGCCGACCAGCGCCCCATGACCCAGCAGGACCTGATGGCCATGGTAAGCAGAACCGTGCCCCTTTCCATAACCATGGCCGAACAGATCAAGAAGATTGAGACATGGGCCTTCAAACGAGCAGTTCCTGCCTCCGGATCATCGTGAAACTTCGTTGGCTCAGCGAGACGGGTCATGCTTCCAAGCCAGCACATAAAATATCGCTACAGCTTGACCTTTCCGTCAGAACAACAATTCTTTCCACTCCCCGAAAACTTGTCTGCAGTCTTGTGTAACCCTTGACCTGAACCATAGGGACACCTTTACAATTCCGCATATCTCTTAACCCAACTTGACGACTGAACCGGGTATAGTCAGATCCATCGAAAGGCAACAGAATGTACTCCCCGGCAAACACCACGTTCGAAGGAGATTGAGATGAAAAGGTATATTGTGACGGTTTGACTCCTCAGCACAATGCTGGGAGCAGGCGTTACCAACTCTCTGGCCACACCTCCACCGATGTCTCCGGAAAGGTTTGCGAAAGGCCCGGCTGGTGATGTTCCTCCCCCGGAGGAAATGGGTCCGCCCCCGATGATCAATCTCCAGAGGGAAAAGTCTTTCCTCAAGCTCACGAATGATCAGGAAAGGGAAATCGCTGACATTCTTGCACGTGAACGCGAGAAGATTTCTCCCCTGCTGAATAAAGTAGACAGCATTCGCAAACAACTGTTCAAAGCAGAACAAGCACCCGTTCTTGACGAACCAGGCCTCCGGTCTCTTGCCGCAGATCTTTCAAAAACCGAAACAGAGCTGATCGTGTCCCATGCAAAGATGAACAGACAGGTCATGGCGGTCCTGACAACGGCCCAGAGAGAGCTTTTACAAAAAGGAACTCCTGAAGGTCAATTCCACCCCGGACCTCCTCAACCCGAAACAGAATCGGGTCCGGACACTGTGCATGGCCGTTAATCCCCCGGAGTGATCAATGGGGAGAACTCAGACTCCCCCCCCTGGAAGCAGGAGTCTCCCCATTGATCGTTTCGGTAAACATACAAGCATCCTTACAGGTGAAATACCGGCGACAATGATTAATAAAAGGACTGAAACAGAACAATTTCAACACAGCAGAGCGTAAGAGCGTCTCCAGGCATTACCCCTCCGTAATGCCTACTTAGCGGCTTGGTGTTCCTCCCCAAGCCGCATTTTTTATCCTCAAAATGTGCGAAAATACGTCCGGCTATACTTGTGCGTTTGCCAGCCCACCCACTGTTGCAACGGCCTGCTCGATACGCTTCGACCAGTAAGCGGCATTCAGTCGGATGAAGTTGTTGTATTTCCCCGAAGCGGAAAATATCGTACCCGGAGCAATAGTAATTCCACAGCGCAAGGCCTCCTCATACAATTGTATGGAGTCCACCCCAACCGGCATTTCCACCCAGAGGACGAATCCCCCGGAAGGCGTATTGACCCTGGTACCCTTTGGGAAATACTTCTCCACCGCCTTCGCCATCAATGACGTCTGCCGACCGTAAACCCCTCTAATCTTTCTCAGGTACTGATCATATCCCCCGTTTGCGAGAAACTCGGCAATGGCCATTTGCGGGAGTGTTGCTGTTGCAATGTTGCTGACCGCCTTCAACCGTTCTATGGCCTCCTGAAATTGCCCCGCAACCACCCATCCGACCCGGTAACCTGGAGCAAGTGTCTTGGAAAATGAGGAACAATGGATAACCAGTCCTTTTTTGTCATAGCGCTTAGCGATACCCGGACGGTCGTTTAAAAAACCCAGGTCACCATAGACATCGTTTTCAATAAGCGGAATGTTATGGCTTGCCAGAAGCATGACGAGTTCCTGTTTATTTTCTTCCGGCATGCGGCTTCCAAAGGGATTATTGAAATTGGGGATGACCAGACAGGCCTGTACCGGATTGTTTTCCAGCGCATAACGTAAGGCAGAGAGGCTGATACCGTTTATGGGATGAGTCGGAATTTCCAGTGCTTTCAGGTCGAGCATTTCAATAAGCTGCAGCAGACTATAAAAAATCGGTGTCTCTATGGCAACCGTGTCGCCAGGTCGGCAGACGGCACGCAGTGAAAGCATGACCGCCTCGAGACAGCCACTGGTTATGACAAACTGATCGGGAGTCAGAGAACAGCCGGCCCTCAATGCCCGCTGGGCAAGTTGCACACGAAGCCGCTCATTTCCGGGAGGAAATTCGTAGGAAATCGCCTGAAAATTGTTGCACCGCGCGACCTTGAAAAGGATCCGGTTCAGTTTATCAGCAGGGAGGTTTTCCGGATTGGGTGTCGCAACACCAAGGGGAACCAGACCGGGATTCCGCATGTCCCGCATCACCATCATCACCAGCTCACCAACACTCACATGAGTCGGAGCAGACACGGACAGACCGACATCCGGTTCTGGCAGCACGCGGCTGAGCTGATGCCTGACATAGTATCCGGACTGAGGACGTGCTTCAATCAGACCCTGGTTTTCCAGGTGGTAGTAAGCTTTGACAACCGTTGATATACTCACGTCCATCTGCTTGCTGAAAGAACGGACAGAGGGAATTTTCTCTCCGGTACGATATGTCCCTTTGCGTATCAGTCGAGCCATACGATCAGCAATATTTTCATAGAGAAATGATTCAACTGTTACACCACGCTCTGCTTTCTCTCCCATCATTTCGAGTATCCCCCATATCTAGTTTCCGTCCGGAGTTTCCGGATGTGAAACGAGCTGTTTCCAATTCGAAAACAAGGATTTTTTTGTCCTGACAAGAAACTTTCCCTGCAAAAGTTGACAGCGAAGGCTGCCCATAGGGCGAGTCAAAATCAAGGGATTGTGCGGAGACGTACTCCTGTACGTAACACAAACAAGACCGCTGATTGACGAAGTCAGGGCGAAAAAGAACCGTTTCAGAATGGAAACCAGATAGTGACCCATTTAACCGCACACAGTTTATCGATATTGGCACGGATACACTATTTAGCAACACTAAACTGTACTGCGCTATAATCATATTATCTGCATCTGTTATTCTTACCAGTTTTCCACTAGTGTGTAAAGGGCCATTAGGCATAACTCCGGAATATTTCAAAACGGCATGTCGGTCTGGGCAGACCCGGCATGGTAACGAAATTAGCTCTCTATATCCGGAGAATTTTCTTAGCAGTCACCACACACAAAGGAGGATGGAATGGGAGAAAAGATTATTCGTATCAACATGACAAATCTCACTACCGCAATTGAAAAGGTTCCGGCAGACTTGGCAGCACTCGGCGGACGTGCACTCACCTCGACGGTGATTGCCAAAGAAGTACCCCCCACAAGCGAAGCCTTGGGCAAATATAACAAGCTGGTATTCGCTCCCGGCCTCTTGACAGCGACCTCGGCAGCAAACTCTGGCCGTCTCTCCGCAGGTTTCAAAAGCCCTTTGACCGGCGGCATCAAAGAGAGTAATGCCGGTGGAACCGCTGGGCAGAATCTCGAAAGACTTGGCATCAAAGCCCTCATCATCGAAGGAATGCCGACAGAAGACAAGTGGTACAGCATCCACATCAATAATGATGGCGCCACCATCAAGGAAGACTCTGAATACCTCGGCAAAGGCAACTATGAGTTGTTCGCTGCCATCGCTGAAAAATTGGGCAAAAAGGTCGGAGTACTTGCCATCGGTCCTGCTGGTGAGTTCAGGATGGCAGCAGCCAATATCTCCGTCAAAGACCCTGACGGCAATGTACGCAGTCACGGACGTGGCGGCGGCGGTGCAGTTATGGGCTCCAAGAAGATCAAGTACATCACCGTTGACGATACCGGCGGCCCCGGCGTAAAACTGGCGGATCCGGAAAAATTCAAGACCCAGGCAAGAATTTTCGCCAAAGCGATGCTCGATCACCCCGTTACCGGCCAAGGCCTGCCCACCTACGGCACCAACGTCTTGGTGAACATTCTGAATGAAGCCGGCGGCCTCCCCACCAAAAACTTCCGTTTCGGCACCTGTGACCATGCCGAGAAGATCTGTGGCGAGACCATGCATGACACGATCGTCTCCCGCAAAGGCAACCCGAGCCATGGCTGCCATGCCGGTTGCATTATCAAGTGCTCGCAGATTTACAATGATGCTGAAGGCAAATATGTGACCTCAGGTTTTGAGTATGAGACCGTCTGGGGTTTGGGTGCCAACGGCTTGGTTGAAAGCCTTGACGATATCGCCAAGTGCGACTGGGCCATGGACGATATCGGCCTCGACTCTATCGAAGGTGCCGTCATCATGAACGTTGCCATGGAAGCAGGCATCCTTCCTTGGGGTGACGGCAAAGAGTGCTACCGCCTGTTTGATGAGGAAATACGCAAGGGAAGCCCCCTCGGCCGCATCCTTGGTAACGGCGCTGGCTCTGTAGGTAGGACCTATGGACTTACCAGAATCCCGACTGTCAAGAACCAGGCTATCCCGGCTTACGATCCGCGTTCCGTAAAGGGTATCGGCATCACCTACGCAACCACCACTATGGGCGCCGACCATACCGCAGGCTATACTATCGCCACTAACATCCTCAAAGTCGGCGGTTTTGTTGACCCACTGTCAAAAACCGGCCAGGTGGAACTCTCCAGAAACCTGCAGATCGCCACCGCTGCCGTTGACAGCTGTGGCCTCTGCATCTTCGTTGCGTTCCCGGCCCTTGATAATCCCGATTGCTTTACGGCCATTTTCGAGATGATCAATGCCCGTTACGGCACGGACTTAACCGCAGAAGGTGTTGTAGAATTCGGCAAGTATGTTCTCAAGACAGAACACGCCTTCAACATTGCAGCCGGTTTCACCAATAAAGACGATCGTCTCCCCGAGTTCTTCGAAGAAGAGATTCCGCCGCACAATGCAGTTTGGGATTTTACTGATGCTGAAATTGATGAATTCTGGAACTTCTAGTCAATAGAGATTTCTCCCAGGAAACGCCTCCATTCCCATTCTTTTGTGAAGCGTTTCCAACCGGCGGGCGTCTGCCCGGGCGTCCGCCACCCTCTCCTTCACTACACGAAGGTAAAAGAAAAGGCCGATTTTGTCGGCCTTTTCTTTTACCTCCCTATCCGGAACACTCAACAGATTCTTGCTGATAAAATTACTGGACAATAGAGAGTGGTCCGCGTAGGATTATTCCAAAATAAATTAATCCTTGAAGATAATGAGCACTATTTATGGTTTTCAAAGGCAGAGCTGGCTCGTTGTATCTTTTTTTTCTCATTTTTCTGGTCTTTTCCCTCATCACCAGAGTGGTACTTCTGGTAAAAGCACTTCCGAATCTCGACATAACCCCTCTTCTCCTGTCAAAGGTCTTTGCTGTCGGTTTATTCTTTGACTGTGTTACCTTCTCCTATTTCGCCATCCCCTTCTACCTCTATGCACTCTTTGTCCCCGACAGAATTTTTCGATGGCGGCCAATTCTTTGGACAGCCACGTTTCTTCTTACCTATGCACTTTTATTCAACATCGTCTCCGAATATGTTTTTTTTGATGAGTTCGGCTCCCGCTACAACTTCATCGCCATCGACTACCTGATCTATACGACAGAAGTTATTCGCAATATCTGGGAATCGTACCCGGTTATCTGGGTCTTCAGCATATTATTTGCTTTGAACATCTGCATATTCCTTTTCCTCAGAAGATTCATTGATCAAAGCCGTAATACCGTAACTACCTTGGGTACACGGCTGAAGAAAGGGTCTCTTTTCATCCTCCTGCCAATGATGTCTTATCTTTTTGTGGACCATTCCTGGAACGCAATTTCCCGTAACAACTATGCGAACGAATTGGCGGCAAACGGCATCTACTCACTCACCTCAGCCTTCCGAAACAACGAACTGGACTATGACAGTTTTTATGCCACAAAGGACCCGAAACTGGTTCTTGACCGTCTGAGGGGAATGTTGAAAGATGAGGACGAAACGTTTCAAAAGAGTACCGGTATGGACATCAGCAGAACCATAGGAACCAAGGGTCAGGAAAAGAAGCTGAATGTCATCGTGATCGTAGAAGAAAGCCTGAGTGCCGAATTCCTTGGGGCCTTCGGCAACCAATTAAAACTTACCCCAAACCTTGACCGGATAGCAAAGCAGTCCCTGCTGTTCACCAATCTTTTTGCAACAGGCACAAGAACTGTTCGTGGACTTGAGGCTATAACACTTTCCTACCCCCCGTTACCCGGCCGTTCCATTGTTAAACGCCCGGGCAACGAAAACCTGTTCTCTTGGGGCATGGTGATGAAAGATAAAGGGTACGACACGAAGTTCATCTATGGCGGTCGAGGCTACTTCGACAACATGAATTACTTCTTCTCTCATAACGGTTTCGGCATCGTTGACAAAACCGATTTCAGCAAGGCAGAGAAAACTTTCGAAAATGCCTGGGGTGTCTGCGACGAAGACCTTTTCAACAAAGTCATCCAGGAAGGGATTACCTCCTATTCACAGCACAAACCTTTCTTCAGCATTGTGATGACAACTTCCAATCATCGACCATTCACCTTTCCCTCTGGCAAGATCAATATCCCGTCTGGCGAGGGGCGTGAGGGAGGAGTGAAGTATGCTGATTACTCCATCGGCAGGCTTGTGGCCCAAGCCAGGAAACAGCCCTGGTTCGATAAGACCCTGTTTGTTATTGTGGCAGACCATTGTGGTTCCAGTGCGCGGCAGTATGCTCTCCCCATTCAGAGATACCATATTCCGCTTATCATCTACTCTCCTGCCAATATTCGCCCGCAGCAGATTGACACCATGTCCAGCCAGATAGATATAGCACCGACCGTCCTGAGTCTGCTTAACTTCAGCTATACCAGCCGGTTCGTAGGAAAGGATATTCTGGATGAAGATGCAGGACCAAAGCGTGCATTTATATCAACCTATGAAAAGCTGGGGTTCCTTGAGGACGATAAACTGCTGGTGCTCTCCCCGAAAAAGGAAATTTCTTTCTACAAATGTAACCTTCGGGATGGCACAACTACCGAAATCCCCCTTCAGGATGCCTACTTGCAGGATGCCTTGGGATACTACCAGGGGACAAACTATCTCTATCAAAACAAACTTGATTACGGTGAAGTTTCACCACGGATTCTACCCCCCGCAAAGATATCGCACATAGTGAAGAAACTAAACAATAACAGCATCCCCGGCACCTAATTACAGAAGAACCTTCGAACAACAACTGTTTCTATTTGCGTTACTAACAATGGAGTCAGGCTGGATTGCAAAGAACCCGATCGACGAGAAAGAAACGATCGGGTTCTTCATATTCTTGCTATTCTTTGGATCCTGCGGTTGTTAACGAAACCAGGAAAACAACATTTACAGCGACTATTCATCAGTAACAGACCGTTTACCCCGTGAAGAAATCTCCTCAACATGACCTGGACATATAATTCTTTACAGACAACAATTTTATTGCCCTCAAAGCAAAGCTGATGTAATGTTCACAGAATGAACGATATTGGAAAAAAGACCATGGATACCCATCGCTCTTTTCTCCTCCTGAGTGAGATTGAACGGGAAGAGACGGTGTCCCAGCGTGAACTGGCAAGACGCCTCGGCATTGCCCTCGGCCTAGTCAACTCCTACCTGAAAAACCTGATTGCCAAGGGCTACGTGCGGATCAAGTCGTTCCCCAAGAATCGCTACGGCTACCTTCTCACTCCTCAGGGGCTTGCGGAAAAGAGTCGTCTTGCCTACCAGCATCTCAGCTATTTCACCAATCTCTACCAGATAGCCAGGCAGGACTACCTGGCACTTTTCCGATCGCTCCATACCTCGGGAATCAGGCGTGTTTCTTTTTGCGGAGTTGACGAGACAGCGGAGATAGCCTATCTCTCACTCCGGGAAACCGGTCTGGAACTCGTCGAAGTAATGGACGACCGGCATGCAGGCGAGATATTTTTTGAAAAGCAGATTTCCCCGCTTACCACCAGTAACGGAACCTGCAACCTGCCCATCATCATAACCTCACTGAAACGGGAAGATGAACTCGTAGCAGAGCTCCTGCGTCGGAACATCAACAGAAGCATCATTTTCAGGGCCGGAACCGGCCGACCATACAGCACAAAAAGTTTGGAGGATCTATGAAAAAAGCGCTGATCACCGGCATCACCGGCCAGGACGGATCCTACCTGGCTGAACTTCTGCTGAAAAAGGGCTACGAAGTCCACGGCATCATCCGCCGATCGTCTTCTTTCAATACCGGCAGGATTGACCATATTTATCAGGACCCTCATGAAGAGGATATACAGATGTCTCTCCACTATGGCGACCTGAACGATGCCAGTTCGCTGAACAAGGTATTGCGGGACGTACGGCCCGACGAAATCTACAACCTGGGCGCACAGAGCCATGTCAAGGTCTCATTCGACATTCCGGAATACACCGGTGAAGTGGATGCTTTGGGAGCAGTGCGCATCCTAGAGGGGATTCGCGAAACCGGCCTCAACACCCGGTTCTACCAGGCATCCTCTTCAGAGCTGTACGGCAAGGTGTTGGAAACGCCCCAGAAAGAAACCACCCCCTTCTACCCGCGATCCCCCTATGCCTGCGCCAAGGCCTATGCCTACTATATCACCGTAAATTATCGGGAGAGTTACGGCATGTTCGCCTGCAACGGCATCCTGTTCAACCATGAATCCCCTCGACGGGGCGAAACCTTTGTCACAAGGAAGATTACCCGTGCCGCTGCCAGGATAAAACTGGGCCTCCAACCCTGTCTCTATCTGGGAAATCTGGACGCAAAACGCGATTGGGGTTTCGCCGGGGATTACGTTGAAGCCATGTGGCTAATGCTCCAGCAGACCGACCCGGATGATTACGTGGTGGCTACCGGGGAAACCCGCTCTGTCCGTGATTTTGCTGAAAAGGTTTTTGCACGGCTCGACATGCCCCTCGAAT
>JAQUHM010000384.1 GCA_028683595.1 Geobacteraceae bacterium
GTCATGAACAGACAGGTTTTGGTGGGGCTTTGAAAAGCCTCGGGATGGGATGCTCGAGCCGGGACGGAAAAATGCTTCAGCATTCCACGCTGGCTCCGGTTGTGAGAGGTGATTTGAGTACTGCCTGCGGGGCATGTCTTAAGGCCTGCGCTCATGAGGCAATTACTGTCACTTCCGAAGTTGCCCGCATTGATCCGGATCTTTGTGTCGGTTGCGGCCGGTGTATTTCTTTTTGCCCACATAAGGCTGTTACGGTTCAATGGAATGAGGCCGCATCTGTACTCATGAAAAAAATGGCAGAGTACGCTTACGGAACCGTGCTTGGAAAGGAAAGGTCATCACTTTTCCTGAACTTTATTACCCAGGTTTCTCCTGCCTGTGACTGTTATGGTCACGCAGATGCCCCTATTGTAAACGACATTGGCATCTGCGCCTCAACAGATCCCGTTGCTCTCGATCAGGCGTGTGCGGATTTGGTAAATGCTGCGCCAGGAAACAGGAATACGGCCTTGAAAGGTGGGTTTGAACCGGGAGAGGATAAGTTTCGAGGGGTCTATCCTGCCATTGACTGGACAATTCAGCTCGATCATGCTGAAAGACTGGGATTAGGTTCGCGAAAGTACGAACTGATTTCTATCTGAACAACATTGCAAGGAATCAGACAGGAAAGTGCCGCAGCAGGGCAGGGGATATTTTTCTCCTGCCCTGTATTATTTGGGCCTCTTTATCCGAAAGGTGGAATGGAAAGTAGCAGTTTTTACGCCATTGTCGTCGAAAACCTCAGCCATTCCCTTAATGGTCCTTTCAGCCCTTTCAACAATAGTCGCAATGGCGCGGACCGTTCCGCTTCTGACCGGTGCATGAAAGGAAAGGGAGAGTTCGACTGTTGCGAAATGGCTTCCTTCGGGAAGGACCGTTTTGATAGCCATGGCTACGGCCGTGTCTGCCAGTGCGGTTATTGCACCGCCGTGCATCAGTCCTTTCCCCTGTGCCAGCTTGACCAGAAACGGCATGGACAGGACGGCGCGGCCCTCTGCGGTCTCTTCGATGCGCATACCCAGGTAGTGCTCAAACGGCGCGCAGGCTATCCACTCCGGGAGTTCGAACGGACAGGGGCCTTCAGCGGGCATCGATTCTTCATAAACGGTTGAATACATTGTCGGATCTCTGTTCAGCGGTGGTATAACGTCAGAAGGGTCACCCTCTCTGAGCGACCCTTCTATTACACATGCCGTTTACGTTTCAGCATTACGACGTCAGTAGTGTAATGTGAAAGATTTACGCTGACTGTTTTTTGGCAAGAATTTCCTTTGCCGCTTCGACCAGGTCTTCAGGCGTAAGGCCGAAATATTTAAGAAGTTCTTCTGCCTTTCCAGAAGTACCGAATCGGTCAAGGACCCCAACTCTTTTGATGAGGGTCGGATGGTGTTCAGCAAGGAGCTCTGCAACGGCAGATCCAAGCCCGCCGATTACAGAATGTTCTTCAGCGGTTACGATTGCACCTGTCTCTTTGGCCGCGGTAAGGACGATGTCCAGGTCAAGCGGTTTAATTGTCGCTATGTGAATGACGCGAGCGGATATTCCTTCCTTTTCGAGCAGAGCAGCGGCTTGAAGCGCTTGGGCAGTCATGATACCCGTTGTTATAAAGGTCATGTCATTACCGGCAGAGATCTCACACCCCTTTCCCAGGACGAATTGGTAATCATCCGGGAATATCGCAGGAACCTTGTTGCGACCAAGACGGATATAGACCGGTCCTTTGTGGTCTGCTGCGGCAGCTACGGCACCGCGTGTGTCCGCGGCATCGGCCGGGACAATGACTGTCATATTGGGAATTGCGCGCATGATGGCGATATCCTCCACCGATTGGTGAGTGCCTCCATCTTCACCAACGGTCACTCCGCCGTGGGTGGGGACTATCTTGACGTTTGCCTTTGGATAAGCAACCGATTGCCGAATCTGTTCCCAGGCGCGTCCAGCCGCAAAAATGGCAAAAGTCGAGACGAAGGGAATTTTCCCTGCCGCCGCAAGACCAGCTGCCGTTCCAACCATATTGGCTTCGGCAATTCCCATATTAAAAAATCGATCCGGAAATTTCTTGGCAAAAACTGCTGTTTTGGTAGAGCCGGACAGATCCGCATCAAGTACGACAATATTTGTATTTTCCTCGCCCAGCTGAGCTAGCATCTCTCCGTAGGCGTCCCTCGTTGCCTTCATGGTGCACTTCCTCTCTTTTTCTCGGTCACTCGAAACAGCCCAGGCACATGAGGGCTTCGTTCAGTTCATCATCATTGGGTGCGACACCGTGGTAGGATGCCTTGTGCTCGAAACGGGGAACTCCTTTACCCTTGACAGTCGTAGCAACGATCATGGTCGGTTTGCCTTTAATGGTCTTTGCTTTATCAAGTGCTTCGACAATTGCTTTCATGTCATGACCATCTATCTCGAGGACATGCCAGCCAAAGGCACGAAACTTATCGCTTATGGGGAAAACATTCATGACTTTTTCCACTTCACCATCAATCTGCAGGGCGTTTGCATCAACCAAAGCACAGAGATTATCCAGATGGTAGTGGGGGGCTGCCATTGCCGCTTCCCAGACCTGTCCCTCCTGCAGTTCGCCGTCTCCCATGAGGGCATAGACCCGGCTCTGCTTGTTGTCAAGCCGCAGGCCCAGGGCCATGCCGTTTGCCATGGAGAGGCCCTGGCCAAGAGACCCGGTGCAGACCTCAACACCTGGGGTCACCTTGCTGTCGGGGTGTCCCTGGAGATGGCTCCCCAGACGACGGAGCATCATCAAATCCTCTTTCGGGAAATATCCTGCTTCTGCGAGTGTCACGTAGAGTGCCGGTGCCGCGTGCCCCTTGCTCAGGACAAAGCGGTCCCGATCCTCCCAAAGAGGATTCTCTGGATCGTGACGCATCTCGTGAAAGTACAGGGCGGTGACAATGTCAATTGCCGAAAGTGATCCTCCCGTATGTCCGGATTGGGACTTGTGGAGCGTTTTAACGATTGAGACCCGCAGGTCGCGGGCCTTTTCTTCCAATAATTCAATCTTTTCTTTCTCCAAAACAGGTCCTTTCTTGCTGTTGAGTCTGCTGTCAGTCTTTCGTAGAAGCCAGATAATCAAAGATAATTTCATCGAGTGTTTTTTCTGGATGGGAATGTTTTTCTTGCTCGGATGGGTGAGGTCCCGGGGGAGTAATCTGGGAAACTGTTGTGGAAGCCTGGGAAGTTTTTTGTGGAGAATCGGCTTCGGGGGCTGGTATGATGCGATTGTCAAATTCCCCGGATTTCAGCCGACGGAGCATATCCTTGTGCTGCTCTTTCATGAGATCCTCAACCACCTTTTCAAGCATTTCCGCCATGATTATATCGGAATAATCGGTTTTCTTTGAAGCAATGATGCTTCCTCCGCGATACAGAAGGGTGGTTATCTGAGGATTTCTGATGCCGCTGTCCTCTGTCTGGATGTGAAAGGCCACACCCTTATGAAAATATTGTGATTATAACCAGGTACCATGGTTGTCTGTGTTCCTGACCGTTATGCCGGTAAAATTGTTGTGC
>JAQUHM010000385.1 GCA_028683595.1 Geobacteraceae bacterium
CAAGAGAATCAGCTTCGATAATTTCCGACGCAATCTTCACCCGTTCGAAGATTTCACCTGGAATTGGCACATCAACAGCTGATTGCCCGCGCAAACCATCACACATAATCAGGGGAGCTCCTACAACAGCATAGGCAAAGCCATTTTCTATTGCACAGGTCAAGGCCGCAACCGCATTTTTTCGCTCACCCGGATAGAGTGTCGAAGAATCAGTAAGAAACGGAAGACCACCATTTTTCTTGATTTCTTCAACGACTTTACGGATAAAAATTGGTCTTACGAACGTATGATTACCCTTTTCACCAAAGTGCATCTTTACCGCAACCAGATCGCCAGCACTCACAAAGCCAGCCAGCCCGCCTTTCTCCAGGAGTTTCCCGATTTTATCGAACAGATTTCCCTCTTTTGAGGCTCTCATATTCGAAAAATACACCGTACTCGGCATAGAATGCCTCCAAATGGTTTTCCAGTGAGTTAAATGCTAGACGATTCCTGAAAAGAGGACCTGCCTCAGCGAAGCAAGTGCGCTATCCGGAGAAAGTTTTCCAGGAGTTTACGAGATACTGTGGAATAAACAGCCTCTTCGCGGATAAAGTCTTCGAGGATCCGAGCTGAATCGTCCACATCATCGGAACTCTCAATCCAGGAAGTGATAATGCTTCTGGTAACTTCCGGATGAAATTGAAGACCGTATTGGTTGACGCCGTACCTGAAGGCCTGATGCGCACAGCGGGAGGAGGATGCAAGACAGACAGCGCCAGCAGGAATCTCAAAACTATCATTATGCCACTGGAAAGCAGTGAAAACCCGTGGTATATCCTGAAAGAGAGGGTCTGGGAACGATAACTCCAGTACGTTGACCGAATAAAGCCCCAACTCTCCATTTCTTTTAGAATGAACTGGCGCGCCAAGAGCATCAGCCAACAGCTGGCCGCCCAGACATATACCCAGAAGCGGCACTTCCCGAAAAACAGCCTGTTGAATGGACGACCTGACTGCCAGGAGATAAGGATAGCGGCAACTGTCATGAACCCCCATTGCGCCACCCAAAACAATAAGTGCGGAAATATCAGCGACGGGAGGGAGTAGTTCTCCTAAGTATGGCCTAACGGTTCGGAAGGGAATCTGAAATTCACGACACCATTCAATTAAACTGCCGGAAGGAACATCATGGTCATTTTGTATCAGAGTGAGCATCTGCGTATCCAGGAAAATCCAGGTTTTCTCTCATGCAGGATGATGGAAATACTGCTTCATTCATGTTTGGGACAAAATAACGGGTTCCGGTTCCCAAAACAGCTGGCTGTAACGCTGAAGATTGCAAAGGAATGTGTATTTGAAGAGAATGGTCAGTGAATAGAATCGTTCGGCACAATTTCTATAGTGTCATTAGTCCTGACCATTCCACCACGAAGGACTTTTACAAAGATACCCTCACGGGGCATCACACAATCACCTGCCTGTTGGTAAATCGCGCAACGCGTGTGGCATTCTTTTCCGATCTGAGTAACCTCATTCAAGGTCTCACCAATAACAAGTCTCGTTCCTATCGGCAAGGAAGGAAGGTCTATCCCCTCGGTAGTTATATTTTCGGCAAAATCACCGGTTGTAACATTGAGCCCTTTATCCTGCATCTTTTTGATACTTTCCAGAGCAAGAAGACTAATCTGTCGATGCCAATCTCCTGCATGGGCATCCCCAACTATTCCATGATTTTCACGGATCAAAACTTCGGCTACGGGCTTTTTTCTCTCACCCTTCTGCTCACTAATACAAACGGCAACAACTTTACCAGGCATACAATTAGCTCTCCAGAGTTATTTATCTTTCACCCACCAACCTTCGACATGGAAAAGGGTTGATGGGATGTTTCCTTGTTAGAAATAAGGTGATTCCCGGGTTTTTCAGTAACGATTTTTTTGAGGATTTCCTGCAATGCCGGGACATTCCCTGCCCGCAAGTACGGCTTCAGATCAACCTCTGTATCAGAAAAAAGACAGTTCTTTACCATCCCTTGGGAAGTAACCCTGATGCGATTGCAATCTTGGCAAAAATGACCGGAAACCGGAGTAATAACACCGACCGTACCTAAGGCTCCAGGTATTTTATAGTCTCGTGAAGGACCAGCCATTTCCCCCCGTACAACAGGCTGCAGGCAATATTTGTCCGCAATACGTGCCAGAATTTCTTCTCCTGAAATAACCCGCGATTCCCATGCGGTGTCACGCTGTGTCGGCATATACTCGATAAAGCGGATAGCGTACGGTTTATTGGTCGTCAGGTCCGCAAAATCGAGAAATTCATGGTCATTAAAACCACGCATTGCAACCACATTGATTTTTATCGGAAAACCGACTTCTTCCGCTCTCCGAATTCCTGACAGCACTTTTGAAAGATCTCCGCCACGGGTAATGTCAGAAAAGTTCTCAGGGCAAAGCGAATCCAGACTAATATTCAGTCGCTGGACACCAGCATTTTTAAGCTCAGCAGCCATTCCTTCCAACAGGGAGGCATTCGTTGTCAATACAAGTTGCTTAAGTTCCGGAATCTGAGATAAATCTTTAAGAAAAGGGATAATTCCCGATCTGACAAGAGGTTCCCCTCCCGTTACCCGAATCTTTTCAATTCCAAGCGGAACAACAGTGCGCGCAAGAAGAAGGAGTTCTTCATAACTCAAAATATCATGGTGACAAACCTTAATGACACCGTCTTCCGGCATGCAATAAAGACATCGATAATTACAGCGGTCCGTTACTGACAACCTGAGATAATTAATTTTTCTTCCAAAAGTATCAACGAGAGGCATACAAATACCTTTCACACCAGTTTCCTGTTGAACAACCCTGATGGCCCTTGCCTGAAACTCAGCTTTGGAATCGTAGCAATACGTGGAACAATTTTTCGCTTGCCGGTAACATCACCTGTTAATATAGGTAACTTTTTGAATTAAGTATATACATAAAAGTGCGGGCACTCTCGAAGGAGTGCCCGCAGAACACTACAAAAATGCAAAGTATAAATTAGAAGTTCCAGAACTCATCAATTTCTGCATCAGAGAAGTCCCATACTGCATTATGCGGCGGAATTTGCTCTTCGAAGAATTCAGGGAGACGGTCATCCTTGTTAGTCATACCGGCAGCCATGTTGAATTCATGCTCGATTTTGAGAATATGCTTGCCAAGAGCAACCACGTCATCAGCAGTCAGGCTGATACCATAACGGGCATTGATCATTTCATAGATAGCCGTGAAGCACTCAGGAATATCAAGTGCCGGGAAGGCAACAAAGATACAGAGACCACAGCTATCAACGGCAGCGGTAGCAATCTGCAGATTTCTGGAGAGTTCTACCTGACCTTCTTTTGACAGAGGATCAACAAAACCACCAACTTTCAGAATGTTCGTTGCAATGGTGTAACCAGCTGTATGGTCAGCACCCATGGTAGAAGTAGCATAGGTAATGCCGATACCCTTAACTGAACGGGGATCGTATGCAGGAATAGCCTGATTCTTAACTACCGGAATCCTGGTAAGGCCGTAGGTCTTACCAACGGAACCGGCACCGTT
>JAQUHM010000386.1 GCA_028683595.1 Geobacteraceae bacterium
TCGAGTTGAAGGGCTGCCTCCGCCCGGGAGGGGAGTTGATTCTGGAGACGCTGATTGTCGAAGGGGACCAGGAGACGATCTTCATGCCGCCGGGACGTTATGCAAAAATGCGTAATGTCTGGTTCCTTCCGTCTATTGCGGCAATGACCTTGTGGTTGCAACGCTGCGGATTCACGGAGATTGCCTGCGTCAATGCCATCCGCACCAGCCTCGAGGAACAACGCTCGACGGAGTGGATGCAGTGGGAGTCGCTGACGGATTTTCTTGATCCGGATGATGCGGAGAAGACGATTGAAGGGCACCCGGCACCGCTGCGGGCGATCTTTACCGCGACTAGGCCGTAGAGTAATGAGCAGGAGGAATTTGGGGCAGGCTTGTACTATTTGTTATCTTTAGGACCTGGAGAATGGCAAATGGTCAGCGGATCCAGTGTTGATGAGTTAACCTCTTGACCGTGACCACTGTAGAATAGGCTGAAGTTACGGTCAGACCTGCCAGGTTTTCAAAACCTGGCAGGTCTCTGTGAAGAAAAAGGGGATGGATTTAGCAAAATACCGGGGACGTTCTTGCTTTAGTGCTTTCATTGAGACTTGGACAGCTACTGCAATAAAACAAGAACGTCCCCGAAGTCCCTGGTGCGGCGCATCGGGCTACGGCTGACTCATGCTGGTGGTCAGTGCCCGTGCCATGTCTTTGCAGATGGTTGCCAGGGCGCGGCCATGGGCGGCCACCAGTGCCTCATATCCTGTGCCGTCGGCAGGTTCCTGTGCAATGGAATGCCTCTTTTCCACCAGGCCGCCTGCTCCACGTTTCACCGACCAGAGGGCCTCGATCGTCACGCCTTCTCCTGGCACCGATTCGAAGCGCAGGATGTCCACTACCACCCGGTATTCCGCATTGCGGCTCGCGCTCTGGTCGTAGGTGGAGACCCGGTTCCATGCGGCTGAGTCCGGTCGGCATCTACACCTCCGAGCGCAGTTATCATCGCGGCGGCAAAGTGGTGCGCCTGGTGGCGATGATGCATGTCGCCCGCAAGGGGTATTACCAGGAACTGTTCGCCTCGTTGCCGGCAAAAGGGATGATCATTCTCGCCGAGGGGGTGACTGACCAGGACCGGCTGCTGAAGGGCCGTTTTGATTACGGCAGACTGGCCAATCTGGTCGGCCTCAGTTCCCAGGAAAAGATGCACCTTGACGGCAATCTGCTTGAACTGGATGACCTGGCACTTACGGATGATCTCGAGCGGGACGAGACCAGACCGGATATCGTCCATGCCGACACCGATCTCAACCGCTTCGACCCGCAGACGGTCGAGTTTCTCAACGTCATCGCCCGTACCTTGCTTGGTGACAAGCCACTCGCTCAGGGGTTTGCGGCATATAGTGACTGGGTTAAGGCCCATGGAACCCCGGAGATGATTTCGGGTGTGATGGCCGATATTCTCTACAAACGCAACGCGGTGGTGATCGACGCCCTGCATCGGAGCCTGGATCGCTACGAAACCATCGTCGTCCCCTGGGGAGGGATGCACATGCCGGCCATCGAGTCGGCGTTACTGGAGCGGGGGTTTGTACCAGGGGATAAAAAGGAGCGGCTGCTGTTCGCCTTTAGCGCCATCCCCTTTACCGTGTTGTGGAAAGGCAGCGGAGTCAGCCGTTGAAAAGAGGATTTTGAATCTCCCCGTCCCATCTTCCATTTTCAGGAGTATGCGAACAGACGCTCCGAAAAGAAAGATGCGCGTCTATACATAAAGTTTTCAGCCGTATTCTGATGGTCACACTGTTTTTTCTCCCCCAACTCTCCTGTGCGTCAAACATTATGCGTCACGATACAGCCTGCGGCACCAGGCAGGGCACGACAAGTCCGCGAGCGTCGAGAGAAATTTGGGATGTAGTGACCTATTATTTCGGGCGTTTCTGGTGCGTTTTTGCGGCACTTTGCCGTACCGGCGGCTTAGAAAGTACTAAAAAATCATGATATAAGTGTTTCGGCCAAAAAGTGCGATAAAAACGTTGAAGCATTGGATGCTTAATCAAGGCACGCGAAACTCCGAGCCGGCTCGGAATCTTACAATCATCGTAGGTATCCTGCGTGATCAACGATCGTTCAAGCCAATCATAGTCGACAAGCTCTTCCATCGGTTTGTCGATATCCACAGGTATTTGATTTAAAGGCATTAGCGCATGCGTCTTATAACTGCCCACTGTGCCGACGCAGTTGACGCAGGCGGAAAGCGGAACCGCTGAGTTGACGTACTCAAGAAGAGCCACCTGAAAAGCAGCGCTATCGACGATGGGTATTCGATCTGTCGATTCTCCCTTGCCGGTCAGCATCGCCGCGTAGATGCTTTGCGGACATTTGTGGAAGAAGCCACCTCGGACCGCGTGGCACCCCCAAACATTAGCAATCTTGCAGGCTGCATAAACCCTGTTGACCAACGCGTTATCGGAAGTGCCTTTCAGGCTGAATGTTTCGCGAAACTGCTCATAATAGTAGATGGTCAGTTTTTTGCCGAAAACCTCTGCTTTTTCCATGGCCAGACGGATGTTTTTCTCCGCCAGGGTCAAACCCGGATAAAGAGAGATTTCAACTTCATCAACGGCCTCCCATATCGCATCGGTCGCTTTGTGGAGCAGGAGACCATTGGTGGTCAACTTGAAATAATCACTGATGTCCGTGGCTCGCGCAGCCTGAATGACCGCATCAAGATGGTTATGCAGCAGTGGTTCGCCACCGATCACCTTTACAAACTTGGGTCGGTAGTACTTGGACAAAATCGAAAAATCCCGGTGGATCGTATCCGGATCAGCGAACCAACTCGGCATCAGGGGAGATGCATGATTGCAGATGTTGCAGGAGATGTTGCAGTGATCGACAGCAATCAATTCAACATGCGTCGGAGGTATTATCATACCTTTTATCAATCTGCTTTTCCCCAAAGATTTCATGTCTACTGATCCTGGTCCTGAGAGACTGTTCCTTACTATCCTGAAGTCTCAGTGCCGCATATATTGATAAACACTGACATCACATCGAGAAAGAAATAACGCTAATCGCCGCAATGCCGATAACTGAAAACGGCAAGACTTGGGGAAATATACTCTTCTTGCATGGGAAATGTTTTGCTTTTGACAGACAGTGTATTGATTGGGTGACACACGGGGATTTCCTTTACCGCGTGTACTAATCGAGTCTGAACGTCATACTGTCTTTATACACATCGACAGGTCGAAATGACAACCCAAAATTGATCACTCCTTATTGACAGTTCCGCAGCAAAAAAGTATCATCCTCCCATTAGAGCACATACTGTGCTGGTAAACCTACTTTACGCACATGGGGCAACTATTTTATGACCTGTATTTATCGTCGCAACGATGCCGAGCTTGCCGCCGAGCAGTTTGAAGACGGGCTCGTTATCATCAATTTTCTGACCGGCCGTTATTTTTCGATGAACAGCTCCGCCGAAGTCATCTGGACGCTTCTGGAACATGGTTGTTCGTCCGCTGAGCTTGCCGCACGTCTTGGTGAACACTGTGCCGTGCCAGCGGCTGATGCTGTACGGC
>JAQUHM010000062.1 GCA_028683595.1 Geobacteraceae bacterium
TTCACCCCATGCTCGCCGGTCACGGTCCGGAACCGCTCTCCAAGGCAATGAACGGTGACTACCTTTTTCGTTGTTCCCGTAATCGGCGTCTGGCAGTAAAGTCCTTTATCATGGATCAGCGGGTGGTGGCGGGAATTGGCAATATCTACGCCAACGAAGCGTTGTTCCGCTCCGGCATTCATCCCGCACTGCCGGGCGGCGAAGTTCCTCTGGCCCGATATCGCAAACTGGCCGCCTGTATCCGCCAGGTACTGGAGGAAGCAATTGCCGCCGGGGGCACGACCCTGCACGATTTCAGCGACGAAAAGGGTCGGCCGGGCTATTTCAGCCTGCAACTCAAGGTCTATGGCCGTGCCTGCAAACCCTGTGGAGTCTGCGGCAACCCCATCGAGACATCGCGCATCGGTCAACGCTCAAGCTTTTATTGTTGCCGCTGTCAGCACTGAACAGGGCCCGGATAAAATCCTGGTTCCGGCCAAACTGCCGTATAGGCATCACAACGATTCCATTAGTAAGAAGTGTTACGACCTTCCGTGACATCCTTTATCTCATGAGTTCAGACAGGAGATAGTTTGATGGAAAGAAATGCCGCGATAAAAACGATTGTCTATTTTATTGTAATTCTTACCCTGGTGGTTGGAGCATCAACGATTTCCTTCCAAATCCAGGGAGGAAAGGATGAAAGTTTGCCAAAATCCAGAAATCTGGTCATGGCACAAGAGATGACGGTCCGTCAGTTCGGTCAGGCGAACGAATTGTCACCACCCCAGTTGAAGGAGATTTTTACTCTCACAGCCACGGCCGACCTGGAAAAAAAATTAGCAGAGTACGGCACCTCGGAACAGGTTAGCTCACTGGTCACCAGAAAATTGGCCCTTGCCGCAGAGCATGCCAGCAAAAACTGGGTCAAGATTCCGCTGAAATTTGCCCTCTGGCTCGTCTTTCTGTCCTCTGTTTTCATCTTTTTGAGGGAACGAAAACTCTCCTCAGTTCACAGGAAATGGCTGCTTTTTCTGGCGGTTGCTATTTTCGGTATTGTTTTGGGTGCTGATCCAAGCCCCATGGGTACCGTAAAGGATGCAATCCATCTCTATGGTACCGCCAAAGTAATCTTCCCCCCACGCATGGTTGCCCTGTCGGTCTTCCTGGTAATCGTACTGCTGGCCAACAAATATATCTGCGCCTGGGGCTGTCAGGCCGGGACGTTGCAGGAATTAATTTTTCGTATCAATAGCTCTGAAAACCAGAAATCGGGCCTTGGCCGACAGTTCAAACTACCCTTTGTCGTAACAAACACTTTTAGGGTACTGTTTTTCTGCCTGTTTGTGCTTATCGTATTTGTCTGGGGAACCGACATCATAGCGCCGATTGACCCGTTCAAGATATTTAAGCCAGCATCTCTCGGGCTGGTTGGTGGCATCTTTGTCGGCCTGTTGTTACTGCTCAGCCTGTTCGTCTACCGGCCCTGGTGTCACCTCTTCTGCCCCTTCGGACTAGTCGGCTGGCTTCTTGAAAAATTCAGTCATGTAAAAATAAATGTTCAGTATGAAACCTGCATTGCCTGCCAGAAGTGTGCTGCCGCGTGCCCTTCGACGGTAATGGGTGCTATTTTGCGACGTGACAGGAAAACCATACCAGATTGCTTTGCCTGCTATACCTGCAGGGATATCTGCCCGACCGGCTCAATAAACTTTTCGACACACAAACGGTCATTGCCACCCAAAGATCTTTTTACGGAAAAATAAACGTACGGTCAGCATAGCAGCAATGGACTCCATAACTGACTTTCATGACAGCCCAAGAGTGCTTCATTCGGCACTTTTTCATACCATTTCCCTGTATTTCCTGCTATTTTTTGCTCAAACAACAAAAACATAATCTTCATAGGAGAAATGTCATGAGCCTTGCACTTGTCTTTCTGCTTGTCCTGATCGTCGGAATCGTTGGTGCCGTTCTGTATGTAATTGCCGCGTATAACCGCCTGGTGACACTGCGCAACCGCTTCAAAAACGCCTTTGCCCAAATCGATGTCCAACTCAAACGCCGCTACGACCTGATTCCCAACCTGGTAGAAACGGCCAAGGCCTACATAAAACACGAGCGCGAGACCCTGGAAGCGGTCATAGCGGCCAGAAACCAGGCTGCCGGAGCCGTAAAACAAGCCTCGGCAGATCCGGGCAATGCGCAGGCGATGGCTCTGCTTTCCGGGGCAGAGACCGCCTTGACCGGAGCCTTGGGACGCCTTTTTGCCGTGGTCGAGGCATACCCCGACCTGAAGGCCAACCAGAACATGATGCAGCTGAGCGAAGAGCTCACCTCCACCGAAAATCGCGTTGCCTTTGCACGACAGGCCTTCAACGATGCAGTCATGACCTATAACACCGCCTGTGAGGTCTTTCCTGCCGTCCTGATTGCCGGCACTTTCCGGTTCACCGCAGCCAGCCTGCTTGAAGCTGAAACCTCCGAGCGGACCGCTCCGCGCGTCACCTTCAACTGAGAACCGGACAATGAGAGACTTTTTCGCCCGTCAGGAAGATGCTCGCCGTCGGACCGGCCGCCTGATTATTCTCTTTTCCTTTGCCGTGATCGGCGTTGCCCTGGCAGTTTACCTGGTTGCAGTTTGTACCTGGATGCTGTCATTGAAACACCTAGCCAGTGGAATCAGTCTCTGGAATCCGCGACTCTTCCTCTGGACCACGGGAGGGACACTCCTTTTTGTCGGTCTCGGCTCTTTCTGGAAAATCCAGGAACTGAGCGCGGGAGGATCCCATGTCGCCACCATCCTCGGCGGCCGCCCGGTACCGCTCGACCCCCAGGACCCTCGTGAACGACAACTGCGCAATGTGGTAGAAGAAATGGCCATCGCTTCGGGAATTCCGGTGCCGAACCTGTATCTGCTGGAGCGCGAGCGCGGCATCAATGCCTTTGCCGCCGGTCACAGCCTGAACGACGCAGCGATATGTGTGACCAATGGCGCGCTCAAACTGTTGGACCGGGATGAAATGCAGGGGGTTGTGGCCCACGAAATCGGCCACATCCTGAACGGTGACATGCGCCTGAACCTGAGCCTGACAGGTTGGCTGAACGGCATTCTCATGGTGAGCCAGATCGGGGAAATGGGGCTTCGGGGGGTACGTAGAACGGGGGGGCGAGGTACCGCTGCAATCGCAGTGGTTTCCATTGCCCTTTATGCGGTCGGCTATGTCGGCTACTTCTTTGGCCGCCTGATCAAATCTGCCGTGTCACGACAACGCGAATACCTTGGCGACGCTTCGGCCGCCCAGTTTACCCGCCACCCGGAGGGGCTTGCCGGGGCCTTGAAAAAGATCGGCGGGCTAGCGATGGGCTCCCGGATTGATCATCCCAGGGCAGACGAGATGAGCCATCTGTTTTTCGGCAATGCCCTTCCGGAAGCCTGGCTTCATGCCCTTGACACCCATCCGCCCTTGATCGATCGAATTCGTCGCCTTGATGCCAGATTCAATGGAAAATTCCCCGAGGTTACGCCACTCCCGGCTCCGCCGCCACTTGCAATGTATCTCACGCCTCAACCGCCCAAGGCAGCCCCCCAGCAGGTCGCAGCCCTTTCCGGTGCAGAGGTGATCGCATTGCTCAGTCGAGCCGGCGATCCGATGCAGGAGCATCTCGACCGTGCGCGACACCTCATCAACGAGCTACCTGTACCGCTTCTTTCGGCAATACGCGACCCTTTTGGTGCCTGTGCCGTAGTCTATGGCCTGCTGATTGACAGTACTCCTGCAATCAGAGCCAGGCAGGAGGAGATTCTGACTGAGCAGGGAAACCAGGTTCTTTTGGGCGAAGTCCGCAAAATCTCACCAGTCCTCAGCGCCTTGCTCCCGGAGGTTCGTCTTCCCTTGCTGGAACTCTCGCTTCCATCCTTACGCGCTTTAAGCCGGGACCAATTCCTAGTACTGAAAGAAACCGTTGTGCAGTTAAGCGCAGCAGACAATAGGACCAGTCTTTTCGAATTTACCCTGCGCTATCTGCTTATGAGACATCTGGAACCCTGCTTCACTCAACGCCCCAACCGACCGGCCCAGATTTACGGCCTGCGCGGCGTGCAGCAGGAGTGTTCCTGCATACTGACCTCCGTAGCCCGAGTTGGAAACCAGGATGAATTCCTGGCTCGGCAGGCCTTTGAGCGTGGGTTGATTGTTCTTCAGGAGGCAAAAATCGAATTCACCTTCCTACCGCCAGCGGAAAGTGGCATAGCCTGCCTGGAGCGGTCATTCACCGTCCTCGAAAACACCAGTTCCCTGATAAAACGTCGCCTTCTGGGTGCCTGCCTCGAATGCCTGAGGCACGACGGCAAGGTGACGGTGGCGGAAATCGAGCTGTTCCGGGCGATTGCCGATGCCATCGGCTGCCCGCTTCCGCCTTGGCTCGATATGTCGCAATTACATCCAATTGGCACAAAATAGAGACTTGCACGATTAGCTTACAGCGGATACGACCTTCCCCATCAGACGGCAATCCCTCAATAAAGGCGAACAATATTGTTCAGTTCGGGACAAAGACACCCTCTGAGTACAGGATTCTGCCCTTCACTGCATACTGCCACCGCTGTCTTGTCCCGTGCAAAAACCGTTTTGTCGTTGACTGTTGCTCATTTCCCAATAAAATAATCAACGTCAACTCTTCAGCAGATTGACCAGAACACGGCCACGCATCTGCCCTTTCAATATTGCCCGGATTTCCTTTTCCAGAGTGTGAAGTGTACACTCCCGAACAATTGTTTCCAGACTTTCCAGCTTCCATTCGCCGGCAAGTTTTTCCCAGACAATGCGGCGGGGCGCCATGGGGCATTGGACTGAATCGGTTCCCATAAGGCTTACACCGCGCAGAATGAACGGTAACACATTGACGGAAAGCTCCCTCGACCCAACCAGTCCGCAACAGGCAACAGTACCGTCGTAACGGGTCGACTTTATGGCAGCTGCGAGCATCTCGCCACCGACAACATCCACAACGCCTGCCCACCTCTCTCGCATCAAGGGGCGTTCAGCTCCCTGCAGAACGTCTTCACGTCCAATCACATCGGCGGCACCAAGAGAAAGAAGATACTCCTTCTGCGACGATTTCCCAGTCGCAGCGATCACACGATAACCCGCCTTTGACAGAATTGCCACAGCAAGGCTGCCAACCCCGCCGGTTGCTCCTGTAACAAGGATTTCACCTTGCTCCGATTTCACACCATTGCGGATAAGTTTCTCTACCATCAGACCGGCTGTTAATCCTGCAGTACCCAGAATCATACTCTCACGAAGTCTGAGCCCATCGGGCAGTGGTACGACCCATTTTGCAGGCACTCTGATGTACTGGCCGAACCCCCCAGGGGTGTCCATACCCAGATCGTAGCTGGTGACAATCACCTTGTCGCCCGGCTTGAAAGCGCGGTCGCTGGATTCAACAACTTCACCGGCAGCATCAATCCCCGGAGTATGAGGATAGTTTCTGGTAACACCGAACTGGCCGGTAGCAGAAAGGGCATCTTTGTAGTTGAGAGACGAGTAATGAACCTTCATCAGGATGTCCCCGCTCGGCAGGTCTTTCACAGATCTCTCGCCAATCCTGATCGGGTAGTTCTTATCTTCCGTTTCTTCAACAATCATTGCGACAAAATTGTTAGCTGTCATTTCCAACCTCCCTAGTACTAACCTATCAGTTTTCCTTCATCCAGAAGGATATCCGTTGCCCCGTCCGCAAGAATAGCCGTCACGGTCGGTCCATAGAAGACATAGTCCTCGTGAAAGGGAGTACTCACCATTCCGCCAAAGCTCGAATTGTCCCCCAGGGCAATGTGAATGGTGCCGAGGATTTTTTCCGCTTCCAGGATATTGTCCGGTCGACTGGCACGATCATTGGTTCCGATGCCCAGTTCGGCAATATTCCGATTCAAGGGGCTCTGGGAAAACTTCTCTTCCAGGACGGCCCGGAAGGGCTCATCCCCAAGGATCTCCACCACCCGGCCATCACGTACAACCAGATGCAGGGGAGAGGACAACTTCCGCATCGGTGCATGTTCAAGGACCATCACTCCCTCGCTGGTCCCCTCGACAGGGGCAAGGTACACCTCACCCGCCGGAAGATTGCCAAAACTCCCTGGCGCAGTCAGAAGTCCGTCGTCGCCAGCGGCTGTCCTGCCCCGTTTACCGAAAAGCATCCGCGTGCCATTCCCTGACTCAACCCGAATTTCTTCTGCACGATTAATACGCTCAGCCAAGAGCTTCGTCCTTTCGGAAAGAAGGTGCCAATCGACACGCATTGAGGTAAAGAACATCTCCGGGTCGAAATGGGGAAGACTGGCAAAGCGACAACCGGCCTGGTTCAACAGGGAGCGGAACCGGGTATGGCTTGTCGAGTTATTGGACAGGGCAATAACCACTTTCGCAGCGTCGTTCCCTCCAGCCAGCACGATCTCCTCCGCCCGCGCCAACTGTTCCGCGGTCGCCTGTTTTACGAGGAGTGCGGGAAGGATGCTCTCCATGATCAATGCATCGACCACAAAGTCACCGAAAGCCCCTCGCCAGAGGAGTTCCGGAGGTTCCGCACCCGAAGCCGCAGTGGCGGCAAAAGATATAAAACGACAATTCCCGAATACTGTTTCCGCGTACGATGACGCCTCCCGAGCCACGTCAAGGAGCCTCCGTCGCCGATCACTCTCCGAAGGCGTGGGGTTCTCGTCAGGACGGACAGTGTCGCTGAAAACAAGTATTTTCTCGCCGGGTTTTACCCCCATGTTAACCTCGAAGAGAGATTGAAAAGCGTTTGCCAGTGAATACATGAATACCCTCCTTCATTTAATTGTATTGAAGTATGCCGTCATCAGGCCACGGAATCAAGAGCCGATCCAGGGAAAAATTGACACAGAAGTGAAATCCTGTGATAGAATTTTCAAATCTTGCACCGGATTTCCTCTCACTCGGGAAAGAGGTGTCACTGGTGTTTGAAAAACAATCTCGTACCGGACTGACTAAAGGAAAGTGTATGAGCGCTCAACAGAAGACGGTAGCCATTCTCACTGGCGGGGGTGATGTTCCTGGACTGAACCCAGCATTGAAAACCCTGGTAAACCGGGCCATTGAAAACGGCTATCGCGTAATCGGCATCCGGCGCGGCTGGAAAGGGCTGCTCGATTTGAACCCTGCAGACCCGGCCTCGCATGAGGAGAATATCGTCCACCTCGATCGTCAGGCGGTCCGCACCGTAGACAGGACAGGCGGCACCTTCCTCCACACCAGTAGGACCAACCCTGCCAAAGTTAGTGCCGCGGAAATTCCGGATTTCCTTCAAACTGACGAACACGATCTATCCTCAAATACCAAGTATGACCTTACCCCACACATCCTGTCGGTACTCGAACACCTCGAGATCAATGCCTTGATTCCGATCGGCGGTGACGACACCCTGAGCTATGCGGAGCGGCTTCACCGGGAAGGGTTCCCCGTCGTGGCAATCCCCAAGACCATGGACAACGATGTCTTCGGGACCGATTTCTGTATCGGATTTTCCACTGCGGTAACCCGCAGCGTCAATTTTATCCACAATCTGCGCACGAGTGCCGGTTCCCATGAGCGAATCGCCATCGTCGAACTGTTCGGCCGCAACTCCGGTGAGACCTCCCTCATCTCTGCCTATCTTTCCGGTGTGGATCGAGCCCTGATCTCGGAAGTTCCTTTCGATGTGGAGAAACTTGCCGGCTTCCTGGCGAAAGACAAGAAAAACAATCCCAGCAACTACGCCATGGTAACCATATCGGAAGGTGCCACCATGATCGGTGGGCAGATCATCGAATACGGACAGGAAGACGCTTATGGGCACAAAAAGCTCGGAGGTATCGGCGTAGCGGTTAGCGAGGCGATCAAGCAGCTTACGGGATCCCACATCATCTACCAGCAGCTGTCCTATCTCATGCGTTCCGGCGCTCCGGACTCACTGGACCTGATGGCAGCCTTCAACTATGCGAATATGGCCATGGACCTTGTTATCGAAGGAATGTCCGGACGCATGGTGGCTCTCCAGGGAGGGACATACACCCATATTCCCATCAGCACCATCATGCAGGGACAGAAGCGTGTGGACGTGACGGAACTGTATGATGAGAATGAATACCGACCTAAAATTCGTCATGTACTTGGAAAACCGATGTTTCTTTATTGACTTTTACTTCTTGATTGCCTGAACTTGAAATAAACACACAATTTACTTTGAAAAGGAACGCAAACAGCATGATCAAGACTAACAATCTGAAAATCAGGAGTATCACCCCAATTATCGCCCCCACTGACCTGAGGCAAGTCTTCCCTGTCTCGGACGAAGCAGGGGAATTCGTCAATATGAGCCGACTTCACATCAAAAACATCCTACGCGGCCTCGACCCGCGGCTTATGGTAGTGGTGGGTCCCTGCTCCATCCATGACCCGAAGGCCGCCATCGAATATGCCGAAAAGCTGGCCCACCTCTCGGCAGAGCTTTCCGACCAGTTGTTCATCATTATGCGGGTTTATTTTGAAAAGCCGCGCACCACCATCGGCTGGAAAGGTCTGATTAACGATCCTGACATGAACGGGACACATCAGATTTCAAAGGGACTGGGAATAGCTCGAAGCCTTCTTTGTACAATTAACGAAATGGGCCTGCCCGTTGCCACGGAGATGCTCGACCCGATCACACCCGAATACCTGGCTGACTTGCTCTGCTGGGGCGCGATAGGTGCTCGTACAACCGAGTCCCAGACACACCGCGAAATAGCCAGCGGCCTTTCCTTCCCCGTAGGCTTCAAGAACGGCACTGACGGCAATCTTCAGATAGCCATTGATGCCATGAAGTCGGCGCTCCATTCTCACTGTTTCCTCGGCATCAACAAAGAAGGGAGAACAGCGATAATACAAACCACCGGTAACACCGATGTCCATATGGTTCTTCGGGGGGGAACAAAGAGACCAAACTATATGCCAGAGGACATCCAGAAGGCCATTGAGATGATGCTAAAATCGGAAATTCACCCCAGTATCATGGTGGACTGCAGCCACGGAAATTCGGAAAAAGACCACGAAAAACAGCCCTTTGTCATGGATCAAACCATAGAGCAGATCGTAGCGGGCCAGGGGAATATTTCTGGTGTTATGATAGAAAGCAATCTCGAGGCAGGAAGTCAGCCGATACCGAAGAATCTTAAACAAATGAAATACGGTGTCTCCATCACCGACAAGTGTATTGACTGGCAAACAACGGAAGAAATGCTGCGTCGTGCCCATGCTCGCCTTAAGGCCTGTGGCGGAAGACCTGTTGCACGATAGTCCTTGATTTTAGAGGTACAGTGAAAAGCTTGTCATAAGAAAGGGGATATCTCCCGCACCGACTAACCATCGTTCACCTTTCTCCGGTCCCGCCCCTTGAACCTGATTTCACGGACAGGGTCGATTCCTACCCTGACCCAGCCATCGGAACGGAGAAAAGCTTTTAGCCGACCGGAAGTAATGAGTGCATTAAGCTGGGTTTCTTTAACAAACCCCTCTGAATCATCAATAAATACAACCTTGATTTCTTTCATGAATTCCTCCGGAAGATTTAACACACCTCACGTGACTGACCTCATACCAGAGCATGACACAAGTCAGCCATATCAGGTGCAGAAGCCGATTACAGAAAGTATAACCAAGAAAAGGTTTGCTGGCCACCAGTAAATCTTTTCTTTTTTCTAACCAGATAAAAAAAGGGTTCGATGATATTCACCGAACCCTTGTATAGAAGCGGCGTCCCGTAGCGGATGATTTCGATAACGGAGATATACGTCATGATTTTAGAAGGTTACTTCAGGGCTGCCGCCTGTACTATTGAGTGTACTAATCCTGTTTTTCGCTCATTTCTCTCCTGATCGTATCTTCCAGTTTTTCCAGAAACTTCCTGCCTCCGACCACTGTAAGGACAATGGTTATTGCTCCGAGTGTTATAAATATGGTGGCAAATCCTATTATGATTATTTCCCGTGCCACATCAAGTTCGACCAGAGATATTGCCGAAAAGAAAACAAGGAGGATGCTCTTGATAAACTTGGCAATAAGCGATGCTCTTGGAATTTCCTCGCGATGTAACGATTTGAGTACCGAAACCTGAACCCATGAAGCCAACAGCCATCCAACCCCAAAAATTGCAACTGCAATTATAATCTTCGGCAGGAACAGAATACCCTTGCTTAATAAATCCGACATGATATTCATTTTCCACGTCAATAAGGCATTATCAAGAAATATCAAAAAGACGATTACAAATCCGACATTTCCGATCAGCTCATACAGGCCGTAGCGCACATCAGCTTTTGAAACCTCTGCTTCAAAGCGCGTTCGTTTCAAAAACCGGTCAACCCTCAGAATAACAGAGAATTGCACCAGAATCCTCTTGATCAGCCACCCCGCAAACCACCCCATGAGGATAAGTGCCAACCCACCGATAAAATTGGGTAGATAGGCTAGCAGACTGTCGGACAAGCCGACAAACTGGTCTTGAATCTTTGAATCCATGCTTAGCCTCCATTATTGTTTTTCGTAGTAAAAATCGAATGCAAGAAAGACTTTCTTTCCTCGTATTCTTTTAACCATAAGACGGGACAGTCCACGGATTCTGTTATCTCCCTGGCCACGGACTTCGAAAAAAGCAGTTCAAGGAAGTCGCCAGATTTGCCCCCCATCACAAGTAAATCAGTATATTTCGCCAGCTTCAGAATTCCGTGAAGAATGTCGGGATCCGTAACTATTTTGATCGATGCACTTATATTTTCATCGGCAATGTCCCGTTTAATCTGTTCAGTTATAAGCTGCCGGTTCTCTTTTGACGTTCCGGGATCGAAAACGACTGCTATCGTTAATTTCGCTCTATAATGTTCCAGTAAAGCAGGTGATATTTCAATTGCCAGACGAGTATGAATATCTCCGTTGTAAGGAATAAGAATTTTCTTAACCTGGTCATGATGAATATCCCGATGCAGGATGGCAACCTCAACAGTCGTTTTCTGCAGCACGTTGTCTATGGCTGACGAAAAGAACCGTGAAGTGAAATTGGGGTTTTTATTACGACCTAACAATAAGAAGTTGCACTCTTCCTCCAGCACGGTATCCACGATTCCAGTTGAGATCCTGTGTGATATTTTAATTATTGCTTTTGATGGCACCCCTGCTACTTCAGCGAAGTTCTGCGCCTCTTCCAGCAATGCTTTCCCGCGACTAGTTGCTTGCAGACCAATTTGTAGCTTTTTATCCTCACCAAGCTCTATAACGTGAAGAAAAATTATGGTCGCATTGTGTTTCCTGGCTATTGCAAAAGCAATATCCGTTATACTTTCAACATTTTCCGATTCCGATAAACACACCAGGATTGTAAAATCTTTCTTCTGAATCCGCTCCAAGGTTGCGATTTTCCGTTCATGCTTAGTTTCCCGGCTTGAAGCATAAAAACGGTAAACCGCAAGGCCCAATGCCACCCAGACAATCGTAACGATCCAGGCCGACAAACTGTAGTCGAACATATAAATAGCCAAAAAAAGTAATGACAAAATCCCCACAATCGACAAGTAAGGGAAGATCGGCACCGTAAACCCTCTGTCAAGATCGGGTCGTAATTTCCTCAGCTTTATCATAGCGACGTTAACCGCCAGGAAAAGCAAGAGGAACATGATGTCCGCTGCACTTGCCACATTCTCGATGGGCAAAGAAACCGCCATGAGAACAACCAATATCAGAGTGCTTATTATACTCCAATGGGGAGTAAGGTTATTTCCATGAACTTTGCTGAAAAACCCGGGGAAATTTCGATCGCGACCCATTGCAAAGGCAACTCGTGACGATGAAAATATCGTGGCATTCAATGCCGAAATTGTAGAGATGAGACCACCAAACAGAATTAAGACTCCCCCGCCAACGAAGAAATTCCTGGCTACATCGACAAGAGCTGTTTCCTTTTTCAGTGCCAGATAGTCCCATGGTGCCATCCCACCGGACGGCACCGTTCCTATAGAAACAAATGCAACGAGAATATAGATGGGTATTACGATCATCAGGGAGAAAAAGATAGCTCTGGGAATGTTTCTGCGAGGATTCTTAATTTCTTCCGAGCTTTGGGTGATTACTTCAAAACCTTGAAAGGCGATAAAGGTCAACCCCATCGCCTTAAAGACTCCTCCGGCACCATGGGGAAAAAAAGGGCTGAAGGTTGTTTGCCAATCTCCCTGGTGAAATATGAGTTCAAGGCCGAACCCAATGAAGACCACCAGGACAATGATTTTAGCTATCGTAACCAGATTACCGATTTTACCGGTTTCCGAGGCACCACGAAAATTAATATAGGCGAAAAGAATGGCTACGAATGCCGCAAGTATCTTTTGGGGAGAGAAAAACCCCCAGTGGGGCAATACCAGAGAGAACTCACTCAGAACAAGTTCAAAATATGCACCAAAACCGAGTGCGTATAAACTGCAAGCTACCGCATGTGCTGACCAACTCATCCATCCTGAGAGGAATCCTGCCCATTTGGGCAGTGCCTCTTTCACCCACAGGTAACCTCCACCTGTTGTGTGATAACAGGATCCCAATTCAGCATAAGACATTGCCGTCATAACTGCGATCAGTCCATTCAAAGCAAAAGTAATGATCAACGCTGGACCCGCAACACCAGCGGCAATGCCTATAAGAACAAAAATGCCTGCACCAATCATGGCGCCAACCCCTAATAGAGTGGCATCAAAAGTCGTCATTTCCCGGGCAAGCCGGATTTCCGCATCATATTTTTTCATGAAATATCTCTTTTAGGGGTAAGGTTTGTATTTTCATCATTAGGGGTGAGAATCTGACGCGCATGGGATTTTCAGTTTCAGAGTGAATCAAGGGGGATGCTAAACGCTTCCCCCTTATTCGTTACAGTTGGCATTTCCGGAAGAGCGATTTTCGAAACGAATATCAAGACTTAATGACTGGTGGAGCCTGCGAAGTAACGATATTTAGTTGATTTTTCGTCTTAAAAACGCTTTCACCAGAGGAGAAGATCTCCAAAGCAAATGTCAATAGTCCCACGTTTGGTATTGGTAATGGATTTAGAATTAGGGGTATATTTATAGTCTTCGTCTGATCATTAATGGTAAAATTGCCAACAGCCTCTGCAACCTTTTTCAGCTCATGCGAAATTACCAGTTTAAATGAGTCAGGTTTTTTGTCTTTACCTTCTACTTTTAATCGAATGAATACGCCAACCTTTATATTTAGCGGCCATTTTGGTGTTTGTGATAGACCAAACACATCAGTAAATATTCCCATAATAGAGAATTTGTTTCCTAATTCGTGGCGTATGTCATCAGCAATTAAGAAATCGAGTAATTGCACTGTTCTTCTCCTTCTGGCCCATAAAATAATGCTGAATGTTGGGTTGGCGGTATTTTGCCGCGGTTAAGCAAAACATGAAATCCAGTTATGTTATCTGTAATTGGATATGAATGGACAGAGCACTCCATAGCTACCCCTTGGGAGGATGCATGGATATACTCTCGGGTTGCTTCTTCTCCAAGTTTATTCCGAGCAACTTCCTCTGAAAAACCAGATTCTGCTACCTCTAAAATCCATGGGTAGGTTCTTATTATTTGAACAAGCGCAATCGCTGATGAGGATGCGGCTTTAGATCTCCATCGATTGACCGTTCTCGTAGGCAGATCCAATGCACGCTCTATATAGGCCATCCTAATGCCATGCTCTGACAGCCAGTCAAGTATTCTAGGGACGGATTCTCTCTTTGCGGTTGTAATTTTATTGTGAACTTTAATATTTTCATCTTCCGAAAAATCCCCTTTCATGCCACAGATACTACAAGTGGAAATTTTCTCTCTGACTTTAACGGAGTCGGAGTACGGAATTGGGAGCGTTCTGGTTTTCTCAGAACTTACAACATCACTTGATCCACAAGCTGGACATATTGTTTTTGTTTTCATTTCTGCACTTTAATTTCTAATTGTTCTAGCTGTTTAGCTAATTGAAAGAACTTTGGGTTTGGATTTTTGTTCTTCTTGAATGATTTTATGATCCATTTCTTTGTATTGTGATTAAAAAAAACGCGATATAGCCGTAAAGTTTGTTTGAATGAAAATTGTATGAATCCACTAATATCTCATCACTTGGGTTTGGATTTTTTTCCCATGGCTTGCATCTATCATGAACAGGTGATTCCAAACCTCCATTACGAATGAACCTCAAAATTGACTCTTTTGTTTTAAAGTTGAATGCAGCCGCCCCTTCAAGTGCTTTGTCCCACAAAAAAACATTTTTGGTGCTTTCGCAGGCTTTAATAAAATCATTAATATCGTATGCAGATTTCATAATATTTTTTTGCTTTCCTAAAGATTGTCGGCTGGCTTAATTATACGTAACGTTACATTTTTTACAACAATAAAATGAAACCTTTTTTCACACTGCATTTAGACTGGTATTTGCGCTTGTAAATATTTTTGAAAGAACAAAATACGAAATACTTTTGTTAATATTTCGGTCATTTCAAGAAGAAATAGAGGCACAATCCCAATTCAAAAGTATAATCCATATTGATTTCCCACATCATCAACACTCTCCCCCAGCACCCTCTGATAAGCCATTTCTTGAGCCTTTCTCAAATCATGGCCGGACTTCCGCAGCATATGCACCAGTAATCCGAAACGTCTCTTTTCTTCTGGCGTAAGCGAATCAATGGCTGGCGTCTCTGGTAAGCAACAGATCTTTAGCATTTTGGGACCTCTTTGCTGTCAGGGTAACCGTGTACTGAGACGGAATAAGTCGCGAAGTTTATCAAAAAAAGCCCCACAGTTGACTCCTAAAAGCCATCATGGGGCGAAAATGAAGAAGACTTATTACACTTCAGCAAGAACCGGCGCAACTCCAACTCCCGATAGTATTCTAGACAGCAAGACACGTGTATCCCGTGGGACACAAAATCTTGCTCGCCATCA
>JAQUHM010000387.1 GCA_028683595.1 Geobacteraceae bacterium
AGACTCTATGACGAACTGGTGAAAATCCGCACGGTGATAGCGCGCAAACTTGGGTTTGAAACCTTCACACCCCTTGGATATGCCCGCATGAACCGTACGGATTATGCGGCCGACATGGTTGCCGGCTACCGGGATCAGGTGCTCCGGGCGGTTGTTCCCGTTTCCCAGCGGTTGCGCGCGCGCCAGGCCCGGAGGCTCGGCCTTCCTGCCTTGAAATATTACGACGAGCCCCTCGAATTCCTGTCCGGAAACGCCAAGCCGAAGGGATCACCCGACTGGATGGTCAACAATGCCCGCCAGATGTACCAGGAGATGTCTCCGGAAACAGGTGAGTTTTTCCAGTTCATGCAGGATGGTTCCCTGATGGATCTGGTCGCCAGACCGGGCAAGGCCCCAGGCGGCTATTGCACCTTCATTCCGGATCTGAAGGCCCCTTTCATCTTTTCCAACTTCAATGGCACGTCGGATGATGTGGATGTCCTGACACACGAGGCCGGACATGCCTTCCAGGTATATCAGAGCCGGAACAACGCGTTGTCCGAATATGTCTGGCCCACACTGGAAGCCTGCGAAATCCACTCCATGAGCATGGAATTCCTCGCCTGGCCCTGGATGGATCGTTTTTTTGAAGAGGAGACCGGGAAATACCGCTTTGCGCATCTGTCGGGGGCATTGCTGTTCATTCCCTATGGCGTGACCGTGGATGAATTCCAGCACTGGGTGTACGAGCACCCGGAAGCGTCTCCACAGGAAAGAAAGGCAACCTGGAGAGCCATTGAAAGGAAATATCTGCCCCACCGGGATTATGAGGACAATGCATTCCTCGAAAGCGGCGCGTTCTGGTTCCGCCAGGGACACATTTTCGGTTCTCCGTTCTACTACATCGATTATACGCTGGCGCAGATCTCCGCCTTCGAGTTCTGGGGCAAGGCACAACAAAACCGTACATCCGCCTGGAAAGACTATCTCCGCCTCTGCCAGGCGGGCGGCAGCCTCTCCTATCTGGGCCTGTTGAAACTGGCCGGTTTGTGCAATCCCTTCGAGGAAGGCTCGATCGAAACAATCATGGGCCCTGTTTCGGCATGGCTCGACAGCGTGGATGACACCGGCATGTAAGGCGCCGGAAAGAACCAATCTCGGCCGGAATGGCCCGGCCCAGCACGTGGAATCTTGTTTTTTCAGGGGGGATGCAGCCTTGCCGCAAATTGTGGCACGGCAGCGTCCCCCTTTTTCCATGCACACGGTTTCACCATGCAGGACAGCGGATTTACGCTCTTTTGCGCACCTTCAGTGGTTTGTGCATATATTACTGTTTTTTTAGTTACTGTTCACACCCCCACCGAAAGAAGACCATAGCACCTAACTAGGCACAGTGAAATACTGAACGAAAAAAGCCTTGAAACCTTGTGTTTTCAAGGTTTTTTTTGCATTTTAGTGTTGACGCAGCAATCGTTATGATATATAATATTATCATAACGATTGGAGGTGGTGAACTTGGCAATTATCCATCAGTTCGACAAACGATCCGGCATCACTTACGCCTACGAATCAATTTCTCAGTGGGACAAAGAGAAAAAGATGAGCCGGGCAAAAAGAACACTCATTGGTCGCGTGGATCCCGAAACTGGGGAAATCATTCCAACGGACGGAAGACGTAGGAAGAATAAGGAGAATCAAGAAGAACAGGCTCAAACAGTAGACTACAAGGACCTTTATGAAAAATTGCAAATGAAGTGTTCGGCTCAAGAACTGCTAATAGCGGCATTGAAAACAGAAGTACAAAAGCTGAAGGAGCACAAATAATCATGTATGTCGGGTCAAACTTCGAACTCATCACACATCTCCAATATAAGGTGAAATCCCTGACCTTTCAGGTACAGTCCTTTGAGTCGGGGAACAAGTATGTGTCGATGCGTTCGGAGTTTGCCAGGCAGCTTGCCGCAAAGGACCGGGAAATCATATCACTCAAGCGCGAACTGGCCGAGATTCGACATCAGGTCGCCGCAGTGCGGAAGAACTGGATGCAAGTGTTTGAAGACGTTGCCAAAGAGCATGAAAAGGAATTGCGCCGGAAAGAGCATATGATCCAATGTCAGGGAAATCGAATTTCACAAATGGAGACGCGGATCAACGAAACCAAAGATATGCTCACAGCGAAAACTATGGAGCTGTACAGCGTGCAAACCGAGCTCGAGGAGCAGCAAGGTGCCAACCTGCAATTGAAGGCGCAACTGTATAGGGATTATGAGAACTCGTCCATCCCCTCGTCACAGAAACCCAACCACAAAAAAATATGCAACAACCGTGAGAAAACAGGGAGAATGCCTGGGGGACAGCCCGGCCACGAAGGCCATCGGCGAAAAAAGCATGCGTCTACGGACCATGTGCATATCCCTGCACCTACCCAGTATCTTGACCGGGACAACTTCAAGCCTACCGGAAAGACCATCTGCAAACAGGTGGTCAATGTCGCCATCCACATGTCCGTTGTTGAGTACGATACACCGGAGTTCAGAAACCTCCGAACAGGACAACGTGTGCATGCTGATTTCCCGGCTGGTGTCGTCAACGATGTCAACTACGGGGGCACAGTGAAAGCGATTTCGTTCCTGTTGAATAACCGTTGTGGTGTTTCCATCGACAAAATCCGGGAGCTCCTGTCTGATATGACGGATGGTCAATTGCAGGTTTCAAAGGGAATGATAAACGGACTGAGCAAGGAATTCTCCGCCAAGACCGACAAGGAGCAGAAGAAGGCTTTCTCTGACCTTCTGGTTTCTCCAGTCATGAACGCCGACTTTACCAATGCCAGAGTCAACGGTAAGAGTGCTCAAGTTATCATATGCGCCGATCCGAACGTGGCACTGTATTTCGCAAGGGAAAACAAAGGCCATAAAGGCATCGCCGGCACTCCTGCCGAGAATTATCGGGGAATACTCGTACACGACCATGATCACACTTTCTACAACTACGGAGACTCCCACCAAGAATGCCTGAGTCACACTCTACGCTACTTGAAGAACAGCATTGAAAACGAGCCGAATCTGACGTGGAACCAGAAAATGTTGGAACTGGTGCGGGAGATGATTCACTACAGAAACAGCAATGAAGCACCCGATCCTGACAAGATACAAATCTACAAAAGCAAGTATCTCGAGATAGTGAAACTTGCGAAAGAAGAGTATGAATACGAACCCCCCAGCCAATATTACAGGGATGGGTACAACCTCTACCTGCGGATGGATAGGTATAAAGAGAGCCATCTGTTGTTTTTGGACGACTTTCGGGTCCCCTCAAACAACAATCTGAGCGAACGAAAACTCCGGGTGTTCAAACGAAAGCAAAAACAAGTTATGGTGTTTAGGAGCTTTGAGAGTCTGAGTCACCTATGCAGCAGCATGTCGATGATTGACTTGTTCAAATCAAGAGAAAGCAATCTGCTAAAAAGTATTGCTCTTGTATTCGAATAATGAACCACCAAGAAAGACCGCCCGTGTTCAACATCTTGAACACGGGCGGTCTTTAGTTAGGGTTGGCGTGTGAACAGTAAC
>JAQUHM010000388.1 GCA_028683595.1 Geobacteraceae bacterium
CCGACCTGTTGCTCCGAACGCTTGTTCTGGCCAATGTTACCCATCAGGTAGAGGAGGATGAACTCCTTCGAATCCTTAACCACCGCTACCACTTGGTACTTGGCCCACGTGAAGCATCGACCGAACTGACACCAAACTTCCATGATGAAGGTGACTTCAGCAAGAACAAGGAGCGCCTTGCCCGGCGTCTGATCGGGCTAGGTCTTGCCCAGCGCATGAGCGATGCTTGCACTTATATTCGTAATCCTTACCTGAGATAATAATGGTGACCGATGCAGACACCTATTCATGAACAAAACCAGCCGCAGCTGACAAACCAAGAAACCGTTGGAATATTGATCACCGACCGGATTGTGGGGGCCGTCGCTTTTCGGTTGGCGGCAGCAAAGTTTAGTCCGCTGCTTGAGGACCCGGAGTTCAATGGAGCATTCTTTGTCCTTTCGGGCTTTACTGGTGCACAACTTGCTGGATTTATACAAGCTGCGCAGGGTTCTGCTATGTACTGGAGCCTACTTCGCCTCGGCTTCCCAGCATCTGAACTAGTAGGCTTCAACCTTCCTGAGGAATGCCTCGTCTATTCTTCTGCAGTTAGCGTCCGAAATGAAGATCGTCACGGTAAAATTGTCATAACCACTGACAGCGAACCTGATGTCAGCGCATCGCTCAGCAATAAAGTTACGATTAAGGCAGATCAACTCAAAGAAGCTGACGAAGCTCCAAGCCACTGGATCCAGGTAATTACAACGGAATTGGGACTGGCGCTCCCGCCGGAGCCTGCCAAGCAGGTAGGGGCAATGATAAAGGGCCTTTTCGAGTGTGGGAGATTTCCGATTGGCACTGCTGCTCGATACATCTCACAGGTACTTTCATCCTACCAGAATGGGACTCCCTTACTCAGGGCTGCTGGCATGTTTCTTCCTGCATTGGATCTTCCTGTCTTTGAGGACTGCTTTGTTTCTCTGGGATCGGTGAAGTCTGGGCAACCTTCGCAATGGCGCAAGCTTTTTGAAGACCACCAGAAACAGGATTGCTATCTCAATAAGCGCTATCCCAACGGGCTACTTCTTGACCCTGACCAGCTCCGGAAAAATCTTAATAGTCTGCGGAACAATGAAGCTGGACCACGTCTGCCAACCCATGTCCTTGATGCTTTTGATAAATACATTGAAGCGGAGGGGACTCGCAGCGAGTCTACTGAATCCTTCCTGTTTAATAACGACTGGTCGGTCGTCCGCAACTGTTTTGAGAAGCAACGTAAAACCACTTCACGGAATTTTGCTGAAAGAACCCGGAAGATCCTTGAGCTTTGTGATATCACGACCACCAGTGATGACGAAGCTGTCCTAAAGGCACTAGAACTTAACCCGCGTAAAAGCGGGGGGGCTACTGACGAATTCCGTGATTTTTTCGAGACATACTCAGAAGATCTTTCGCAAGATCCAAAGCTGCTTTTCGAGTGGGAAGACTTTGTCTACGGCCAACGTAGTGTCTGCACCGATTTCTTTGAAGGTATCCTAGACTGTATTCAACGCACGCTCCGTATCCGTACCCCCGGCCAAGGAGCATGGCTGGTCATTCAAGGTGAACGGCAGCAAAAGCCTTTGCATTTTGTCTCCGCCAATCGTCACGCGTGTGAGTTTTTTGAGCGTCACTACGGGAAGTTGCCCGAGTACTCAAACCAGGTGATCCGGTTCGAGAAAACGAAACTTCCCTGGTACTCCATGGATATCCGTCCAATGCTCGATGGAGCTCCGAAAACAAAAAAGGCCAGCCGGACAAACTCGAACAGCTTTGAGTTTCAAGTCTCACTCTTTGAGACTGTAGATGGTAAGGAAACACGAGTTGCCACTCTGCCGTTAACTTGGACCTTTCCAAAGGATTCGGTCCTCGCTCAGGAGGGAGCAGATTTGGATGCCCTCTGCCGCTATCTGAGGAAATCGCGTACAGCGCTAGTTGAGGCCCTGGCAAATTACGAGACCGTTGGAAGGAAGGGCATTCCGTTGACACTTTCCCTCCAATCGGTCCAAGGATTTGCATCTCCCCCCGGGGCATCTGCCCGTGGCAGGTTCATTCCGGCTCAGTCGAAGATTAATTCCCTTGCCGCTGAGTTTACTTCAACAATAGACCAGGCAGAAAGCAATAGATTGCTCTCGGAAGACTTTATCGCGACGCTACGGACGGCCTTCTCAGCGTTCAATATTATCTATGGTAATGCAGTTGAGTCGCTCAGTAATGATGCGCTCGAACGGAAGTATGTAGCTGGGACAGCCGCTGCTTACCGCGAACTACTTGCACGGATTAGTACCATACCGCATGAAAATACCCGTTGCCGGATGCTCAGGACCATTCTCCGCATTGGAACGGTGACCGTGACTGAATCTGGCAACAGACCGAAACTTGCTATCGTCTGTCCGTGGCACCCTCTCCGTATAGAAGCAGCAGCTGCCCGAAGTGAACAGTTGTTGGATAAGATCATCGGACTACTTTCAAAAAGGGAAATCATCTTTTCTGACGGCGCAGCCGGAACTCTCTTCTTTCGCGAGATGCGGGAGATGTTGAACCATCCACCAGAGCCTGAAATTGCGGTTTGCTGGGAGAGCATGGAGCCTCTCCTACGTGTCGCAACACAGTCCATAGGTGCCTATACGCTTCACGAACCTGTTGATCATGGAACGGCAAGCCGCTCTCTCGAAGATAATGCAGTGGAATCGGCCAAGACGATTTTAGGGGAGATCCATGAATACCTCAGACTCCAGCCTCACGAACGCGATAATTTGTCAGTGCTACTTTACAATTGTGATTCACCAGAGCTGCCCAGCACATTGGTCGAATATCTCAATAAATTGAATAGGGAGTCCAAGAACGGTGCAATTACGTGTCATATATTGCTGATGCACCACGACGAAAAGCACTTAAGGCACCTCTATCGCGATCTTGTTGCACGAAGTGATTATGACGGTGATGACCCCTCTGAGACAACTGGTGATTTCCTGTCTAAGGTGCGGATAAATATCACTGCGGCAAGCCGCTTGAGACGTGAAGGACGTTCGCAGCCTGTGGACATTGCCTACTGCAGGGATCTTCTTTCTGCCGAAGCGAAGACAGAGTGGGTATGGATAGAGCGTAACACAGTAGCGCCCATAATCCACTTCCCTCACCAATGGAACCGGCTGCGCCCTTTCCATGAAGGTGATCGGACCGTGCGAGTGTTGCTCTGTTGTCCTGCCCAAACGGAAACCGGATGGTCATACCTTCAGGCAATCGCATCGGTCTGTGCCAACGGCGCCGAAATTGCGTGGGCCAATATGCAGTGCCCGGTCCCCATGCGAACTCTCAACTTTGACAACCACAATGTCGAACGTATCCTACGCGATACGCACGACTTGGCGGTCTGGGTCGTCAATCAGGATGAACTCCTTGACCGACGCCTTCTTGAACAGAAACAGGTAAAGGTTATCCGCTACATTCAAAGCACTTCGCAGGGGCGCAATCTCATCATTTCTTCCAAGGCAAGGGACACCCTCCTGGTCAATACTCTAAAGGAGA
>JAQUHM010000063.1 GCA_028683595.1 Geobacteraceae bacterium
CCGAGAAAATACTGTTCATACTTGATGATCAGTTCTTTCAGGCTCCGCTCGAAAAGTTCGATATCTTCTACGACCCCCATGAAGCCTCCCTCCGTACAGGAAAACACCTTGACCTCATCTGACGTAAACGGATGAACATCAGATATCGAAATCCTAATGGCCGAAACCCGTTCTGTAAAGGAAAATATTTCGAGTCGGACCAATCAGCCCGGTTCTGTCCTGTTGTGCGTAAACAGCAATCCGGAAGGAAAAATTTCCCGTTTCCGTCAGAAGCGACTTGACTTGCCCGCTCCTGTTGTTTACAGTTAAATGTTTTTAAACTAGATAGTTGGGAGGTCAGCCCCGTGAAATCCATAGCAGCAATCATCCTGGCGGCAGGCAAGGGAACGAGGATGAAGTCCAAGCTCGTGAAGGTCATGCACCCCCTGGCCGGAGCCCCTCTGATAGAATATCCGCTCACCGCGGCCCATGAAGCGAACGCCTCGCGGATCGTGGTGGTGATCGGTCATCAGGCGGACGCTGTACGGGACTATTTCTCCGACAGGGAAGACATCGCCTTCGCCCTCCAGGAGGAACAGCACGGCACCGGGCACGCCGTTGCCTGTGCTGCTCCGCAGCTCCGGGGATTTCACGGCAGTGTCCTGATCCTCTGCGGTGATGTTCCACTCACAAGGGCCGCGACCCTGCGCGACCTGCTGCAGCACCACGAAGACCGGCAAGCAACGGTAACAGTCCTCACCGCATCCCTCGACAATCCATTCGGCTACGGTAGAATCATCAAAAACAGCACCGGCGAAGTGACGGCAATCGTGGAAGAAAAGGACGCCACCCCCGAGCAGTGCGCCATCCGGGAAATCAATTCCGGCATCTACTGCGTGGAAGCAGGCTTCCTCTTCGATGCCGTGTCCCGGCTCGGCAGCAATAATGCCCAAGGTGAACAGTACCTGACCGACATCATCCGTATGGCCGCGGATAGAGGCCTCAGCTGTGCAGCCCACCCCATTTCCGACCCGCTCGAAGTGATGGGAATCAACGACCGGGTCCAGCTTGCCCAAGCGGAAGCTGTCCTGCGAAAACGGATCAACGAAAGCCATATGCTGAACGGCGTCACCCTCAGGGATCCCGCCACCACCTACCTCGACCGGGGAACGCTCATCGGCCGGGACACGGTAGTCGGTCCGGGAGTACACATCTCAGGCCGGAGCGAAATCGGCGAAGAATGCAGCATCGAACCGGGAGCAATCATCCGCGGCTGCCGGATCGGCAACCGTGTGGTGGTCAAAGCGGGCTCGGTCCTGGAAGGGTCCATCGTCCACGATGCCGTTGCCATCGGCCCCATGGCCCATCTCCGCCCCGGAACGGAACTGCTGGAAGAGGTGAAGATCGGCAACTTTGTGGAAACCAAGAAGGTCACCATGGGCAAAGGCTCCAAGGCTTCTCACCTCACCTACCTGGGAGACGCCAGCATCGGAAGCGACGTGAACATCGGCTGTGGTACCATCACCTGCAACTATGATGGCGTATCCAAACACCGCACCGTCATCGAAGACGGCGTCTTCGTCGGCAGCGACGTCCAGTTCGTAGCCCCGGTCACGATCGGCCACAACTCGGTGATTGCCGCAGGCAGCACCGTGACCAAGGATGTTCCTCCCGATTCCCTCGCCATCGCCCGATCACACCAGGTGAACAAGGAAGGGTGGAAAAAAACGCGGGGTTCGGGGTAAAGAAGCGGGGTACGAGGTACTAGGTACTAGGCAAAAGGATTATCCTTTATCCTCGATCCTTTATCCTCAATCCTTAAACCGCTTTCCCAAATGTATAACTAAAAACTGTTTTTCGGAGAATGCCATGTGCGGAATAGTCGGCTACATCGGGTCGCAGGAAGCGACTCCTATTATTCTTGACGGACTGAAAAAACTGGAATACCGGGGCTATGACTCCGCGGGGATCTGTACCCTGATGAACGGCAGGTCCTCCACCCGGCGAAGCGAAGGCAAGCTGGTGAACCTTGAGAAGCGGCTGAAGACGGAACCGCTGGACGGGACCATCGGCATCGGCCACACCCGCTGGGCAACCCATGGCAGACCCTCGGAAACCAATGCCCATCCCCACAAGGGCGGCCCGTTCATCGTGGTTCATAACGGCATCATCGAAAACTACCTGGCCTTGAAAGAAATACTGATCGGCAAGGGCCACACCTTCAAGAGTGAGACGGACACCGAAGTCATCTCCCACCTCCTGGAGGAGAGTTACAAGACTGTCAGCGACTTCGAACAGGCCGTGCGCCACTCCCTGGCTCAACTGCGGGGCGCCTACGCCGTTTGTATCCTCTGCGAGCAGGAACCGGACCTCCTCATCGCCGCCAAGCTCGGCTCACCCATGGTAGTCGGCCTGGGGAAGGGTGAATACTTCGTCGCCTCCGATATTCCGGCCATCCTGGCCCACACCCGCGAAATGGTCTTCATGGAAGACGGCGAGATGGTGGTCTTCCGCGGCAATAATGCATTCTTCAGCACCGTTACCGGCGAACCGCTGGAAAAGAAACCGCGCCACATCGACTGGTCGCCCCTCATGGCCGAAAAGGGCGGTTACAAGCACTTCATGCTCAAGGAAATCTTCGAGCAGCCCCGCGCCATCCGCGACACCATAACCGGCCGGCTGCTGGAGGAAGAGGGCGATGTTTACCTGGAGACCCTCGCGCTTTCCGACACCGATCTTCGCGCCGTGGAGCGCATCACCATCATTGCCTGCGGCACCTCATGGCATGCCGCACTGGTGGGGAAATTCCTGATCGAAGAGCACTGCCGCATCCCGGTGGAAGTGGATATCGCCTCGGAATTCCGCTACCGCAACCCGATCGTCAACGACAAGACCCTCATGGTGCTCATCTCCCAGTCGGGAGAGACGGCCGACACCCTGGCGGCACTGCGCGAAGGAAAATCCCGGGGAGCGAAGAACATCGCCATCTGCAACGTGGTGGACTCGTCCATCGCGCGGGAATCGGATGGCGTAATCTACACCCATGCCGGCCCCGAGATCGGTGTTGCCTCCACCAAGGCCTTCATCACCCAGCTGATCGCGCTCTATCTCTTCACCGTCAGGCTGGGACGCGCCATCGGCACCCTTGACCGGCAAAAGGGACTGGAAATGAACCAGGCCCTGCTCCACCTGCCAGCTCTGATCGACGAAACCCTGCTCCTGAACCCCCAGGTGGAACAGTTGGCCCGCACCTACATGAATGCCACCGATTTCCTCTACCTGGGCCGCGGCATCAATTACCCCATCGCCCTGGAGGGAGCGCTGAAACTGAAAGAAATCTCCTACATCCACGCCGAAGGCTACCCGGCCGGAGAGATGAAACACGGTCCCATCGCCCTTATCGACGAAAAAATGCCGGTGGTCGTGCTGGTTCCCCGCAACGAAACCTACGAAAAGGTTGCTTCCAATATGGAAGAAGTCATTGCCCGCGGCGGCCGGGTCATTGCCGTCTGCACCGCCGGAGATGCGGAACTGGCCCAGAAGGCCGAGGCGACCATCGAGATCCCGCCCTGCTCCGAGGATCTGCTTCCGGTGATCCTGGTAATCCCTCTCCAGCTTCTCGCCTATCACGTGGCGGTCATGAAGGGCACCGACGTGGACCAGCCCCGCAATCTGGCAAAAAGCGTTACCGTGGAATAGGGCAAGACATAAGTTACGAAGCTTTTGTCGCTGGGAATAAAGTCGCGACTATTGGAATAAAGTCGCGAGTGTTGGAATAAAGTCGCGACTATCGGAATAAAGTCGCGAGTGAATCTCCACTCCACGAGTTGGAAAAAAGTTGAAAACTGACATTCAAAAAACATTAAAAGTAGCAAGTTGACAAAATTGATGTTTTTAAAGGCCTTCCGCAATCGAAGGCCTCTTGTGTGGATTTAATAAAGTTGGTAACTGAATTGCCTTTTTAACAAATAACAACCTCAATTATGATCATGCATGAACTGAAAGGCCTTTCGTAATGGAAGGCCTTTTGTATTTTCTGACAAAGAAGTCTGACCGGCAATTTTTGAATTCAAATTACTCCTTGCACTTGGTAGGTCCACTTGCTATAAATTCTAAGTCTTTTCTAAAGTCTGTCCTGACTGTTCGAACCTTCTCAGATCTAGCCTTGGAGCAATAACTTGATGAGTAAGCTTACCCTTAGCCAGCTTTCCAGCCTCCTGTTTCGTGCATGCGACGACCTGCGCGGCAACATGGATGCATCGGAATATAAAGAATACATTTTCGGCATGCTCTTCCTGAAGCGCCTTTCCGATCTCTTCGACCAGGAGCGGGAGCTGCTTGCCAAAGATTTGAAGGAAAAGGGTATGGCTGAGGCAACTATTGCCGGCCAACTAACAAATCCCGACAAGTATACTTTTTTCGTGCCGGAGGAGGCTCACTGGTCCCATATCCGTCATCTCAAGACCAATGTCGGCACCAATCTCAACAAGGCGCTGGAAGCGCTGGAAGACGCCAATGTCGATGCCTTGCAAGACGTGCTCAAAGGTATCAACTTCAATAAGAAGATTGGCCAGCGTTCTTTGGACGACGATACTCTCGCCAACTTCATCCAGAATTTTGAGAAGATTCCGCTACGGGACGAGAACTTTGAATTCCCGGACCTGCTTGGAGCGGCCTATGAGTACCTGATTAAATACTTCGCCGACTCCGCCGGCAAAAAAGCGGGCGAGTTCTACACCCCGGCCGATGTGGTGCGCACCCTGGTGGAGATCGTTGATCCACAGCCGGGCATGAGCGTGTATGACCCCACCTGTGGCTCGGGCGGTATGCTTATCCAGACTCGCGATTATGTCCGTGAATGCGGCGGTGACCCTCGCGACCTAGCATTGGCAGGCCAGGAGAGCATCGGCACCACCTGGTCTATCTGCAAGATGAACATGCTCCTTCACGGTATTGAACACGCCGACATTCGACAAGAGGACACTCTGCGTCATCCTCAGCACAAGGCAGAGAACAATGAGCTGCAGCGCCACGACCGAGTCCTCGCCAATCCCCCCTTCAGTCAGAACTACATCAAGAAAGATATCGATTACCCCGGACGCTTTGCCGTGTGGATGCCGGAAAAGGGGAAAAAGGCCGACTTGATGTTCGTCCAGCACATGCTGGCTGTGCTCAAGTCTGACGGTAAGATGGCCACTGTCATGCCTCACGGCGTGCTCTTCCGGGGTGGTGAAGAGAAGGCGGCACGGCAGCATTTCATCGACAAGGGATGGCTGGAGGCGGTCATCGGTTTGCCTGCCGGGCTCTTCTACGGTACCGGTATCCCGGCCTGCGTACTGGTGATGAACAAGAAGGACGCCGCTACCAGGGATCATGTCTTTTTCATCAATGCCGACCGGGAATACCGCGAGGGGAAGGCGCAGAACTTTCTGCGGCCCGAGGATATCTCCAAAATCGTCCACGTCTACCGGGAGCAGAAGGATGTGCCCGGCTACGCCCGAAGGGTGCCGAGAAGTGAAATTGTAGCCGAGGATTTCAACTGCAATATCCGTCGCTATGTGGACAATGCACCACCTCCCGAGCCCCATGATGTGCGAGCGCACCTGCACGGTGGTGTGCCGATTGTTGAGATCGAGTCTATGGCCCACTACTGGACCAACTACCCTGGTCTGCGGGAGCGCTGTTTCGTGCCGCGTCCGGACGATCCTCTTTATGCCGATTTCACTCCTGCCGTCATTGATTGCCGTGCCTTGGCCGAACTTGTAAAGACTGACCCAAGCTTGGCAGCGGCGCAGAGGCGTTTTCTGGAGACACTGGGAATCTGGTGGGCGGAAAACCTGCCGCTTGTCGAAGACCTCGCCCCCAAAAACGGCCAGAAAGGGAATGTCTATGAACTGCGCCGCCAGCTTCTCGCAACAATCAGTGACACTTTCTCCTGGCAGAATCTGTTGACCGACCATCAGATTCGCGGCGCGTTCGCCCGATACGTGGATGACTTGAAAGCTGATCTTAAATCCATCGCTGCAAGCGGCTGGGGGTCGGAACTTATTCCCGATACCGACATCCTGGAAAGCCAGTTCCCGGAACTCTTGGCCGTCATGGAGCAGAAGCGCCTGCGATTGGCCGAACTATCCGCTCTTTACGCTGCCGCCGATGAAGAGGATTACGAGGACAGCGACGATACCGGAGCTCTACCTGCCAATGAGGTCAAAACACTCAAGGCTGAACTCAAGGAGGCCAATGCTCAAGCCAAACTGGCGAAGCGGGAGAACCGAGATGCGACTGATTTCCTGACTCGCGCTAAGGTCGCTGAGGCGAGGCTTACCCGGCACAAGACGTTGGAGGATGAGGGAAAACTGTTGAAGGCCGAGTTGCGCGCCACGGAAAAGAAACAGGAGGATCTTGTTGCCGCCGCTCGTGAAAAGATCAGCCCGGAAGAAGCTAAAGCGGTAATTCTTGATCGCTTGTACCGTCTGCTGGTGCAGACTTATGAAGGGTATCTGCGAGCCGATCAGCGAGCGTGTCTTGCAGCGCTGGAGAATCTGTATGGGAAGTATGCAGTTACGGCCAAGGAGATTGAGGCAAAGCGGGATGAGGCGGCGGCGAAGTTGAAGGGTTTTTTGGTGGAGTTGGGGTATGAGTGAGTTTGAGGAACTCCAAGTCGGAGACCACATCTCTCTGCTCTCAGGTTTTCCGTTTAATTCTAAATATTTTGATCAGCAAGAAGGAATACGCCTGATCAGAATTCGTGACCTTTTAGATCCCGCTGAAGAGACCTATTATCGTGGATCTTTCGATCAAAGATGGTTGGTGCGAACGCACGATATTTTGATCGGAATGGACGGCGATTTCAATATTGTGCGTTGGAAAGGTGGAGACGCTCTCCTTAACCAGCGAATCCTCAAGGTCGATGCTATGCCGAACGGTTCTATAGATAAAGGTTTTTTCTATTTTTGGTGCTCGCCGCTTCTTCAACATATACAGAATCGTACGGCAGCGACCACGGTTAAGCATCTTTCTGTAAAGGACATTGAAAAAGCGACAGGGTTGTTTCCAGAGAAGAGTGTACAGCGCCGTATCGCCGAAATCCTTTCGATGCTGGACGAAACGATTGAGCAGGCCGAGGCGCTGATTGCGAAGATGCAGCAGGTCAAGGCGGGGCTGATGCACGATCTGTTCACCCGCGGCGTTACCCCCGACGGCAGACTTCGACCAACGCATGCGCAAGCCCAAGACCTCTACAAAGAATCACCGCTTGGCTGGATTCCGAAGGAATGGAAGGTTAAGTTACTTGGCGAATTAGCTGAAATTGTTTCAGGAGTTACGCTTGGGTCAAAAACCGAAATAGTAGATGGAGTTGGGGTCCCATATCTTCGAGTGGCTAACGTTCAAGACGGATATTTTGACCTAAATGAAGTAAAAACTGTCCGCGTATCGCAATCTCAATTTGAAAAGCTGCAACTTCGACATGGTGATGTACTTATGAATGAAGGTGGTGATTTCGACAAGCTCGGACGCGGCTCTGTTTGGCAGGAAGAAATTAAACCATGTGTCCATCAGAATCACGTTTTCCGTGTCAGGCCCAGAAACGGTCAACTGCGATCATTTTACTTGGCGTTCTGGTCCCAATCTGAGGCTGGGAAAAAATATTTTGTCCTGAGTTCTAAACAGTCTACTAACTTGGCATCCATTAATTCTACTCAGCTCAACCGGTTCCCTGTGGCAGTGCCAACGTTGAACGAGCAAGAACTTATAGAAGAAAGACTGTTTGCAATGAATGGACATGTTGATTTGATTGGCCAGGAACTTGTCAAACTCCGCCAACAAAAACAAGGCCTTATGCAAGATCTCTTGACAGGACGTGTTTACACAAAACCTCGACAGCAATCCCAGGTGAACTAAAGTGAGTCCTAAAATTTTACGGCTTTCAGAACATCCATTAAGTCAACATTGGATAACCCAATTTTGCACTTGTACAGATCGAGCTGTCGCCTCTGATTTTCTGAATCAGATCAAGCTCGTTTCAAACCGAGAATTTGAAACGAGTATTGAAGAAGCCCTTATTACTCTGCAAACAAAGCTGAATTCAACAATTGCTGTTTACCCCGTAGCACCACCACTTCCAGAAGAAATCGTCGGTTACGATCCTTTTAATGGTGGAATCCCTAAAGATGCAGAAGTCGAATCACGCGAGATAGGCCGAAGACGTAAATATGGAAGTGAAGACCGTGTTGGTCATATTCTTTCTAAACTACAGGATGGATATAGGAAAGGGTCTGGAGCTTCATTAATCGAATGTACACCCACATTGAAGCAAATTGACACTCAGGGGATTCGTCATATTGTTTTGGTAGATGACGTTTGTGGAAGTGGTAAACGAATAACTGACTATTGGCATGCAATACCACGCAGAGTTAAAAGTTTGTTATCTCTAAAAAAATTAGAACTTTGGATCGTTTTATACACATTCACTCCTGCAGGTCGAAAAAAATTGCACAATGTAATGCCTAATTTCCCGATTCATGATCATTTAGTAACTGTCATTCCGGAGGCTGAATTGAAGGTGAGATTAACACCGGAGATGATTAAATTATGTTCGAATTATGGTCGGATAATTGGACGGAAGAAAGATAGTCTGGGATACAGAGATAGTGCATGCCCTATTGTTTTTGAGCATGGCTGTCCAAACAATTTGCCGCCTATTTTATGGGTAAATCAAATAAAAGATTGGAAGGCTCTTTTTCCAAATAGATCAATACCAACAGAAATGCGTCAATACTTCGATGGTTCATATACAGACCGTGCAGTCCATGAGCTGTGGAGTTCAAATCAACCTAAGCTTTCTCTGAGTCTCCTTGATTCTTTAGATCATGGAAACCCTCTTACTTCCGAACAATGGATGCTTCTTACTCTGTTAGGGCTCAGACTTCGTGGAGTTGAAGAGGTTAATTTGCCGAACAGATTATTGATTTCTATTGAAGAGTGTCGATGCATTTTAAAGATAGGTAGCGATATGGGGCTATATGATTTGTCTCTAAAAAATATTACTGATCTTGGCAAGGAGGTTGTACGTCGTTTTAAAGAGCGGTTTGAAAAACGGCGAAGGAAAGGGGTGGATTTGTTTGACAATGATTTATCGAACTATTACCCTAGCCAATGTGAGGGGAAACTCCTATGTCCTGGCAAAACCGTCTAATGCACATGCAGGGCGGTACCCATAGAGCCACATTCATGTGGCTCTATGAACGGGTCTCGGAGTCCGATGTCCTGGAACTAGCTAACATAAATGCGCGATGCGCAATCGACCAACTGGAGCTTTGCTTGTTTCTCGCAGGTTGGCCGATTGTCCACCCCACAAAACGGGGTTGAAGCAGGATTATGGAGTTTCCCCTTCACACATATCTCAACAAATTGCGCACTGACGGTGCACCTCCTGATTATATCGATGCACTTTATCGAAATGCGCAACCGCTTGCCGAGCGTGGACTCCCTGTCATTCTGACCTTGGGACACCTTGCCCATGTAACCAACGTATCGTATCGCTTGCTCTTAGGCATTGTCAGACGTAATTCCGATCCATATCGTGTTTTTTCGATCAAGAAGCGAAATGGCAATAAACGGTTCATTTGTGTGCCAGAACCTCTACTGCTTTACGTGCAACGTTGGATTCACTCTCATATTTTGACCAATAAATGTTCGCTTTGTTTGTTATCTAATAACGCTACAGCCTATATGCCTAACAGCAGTCATGTGAAAAATGCCAAGCGTCATGTTGGAGCTAACTGGCTCGTGAAACTGGATATCACCAGTTTTTTCGAGTCTGTCTCTGAGCGCCAAGTTTACCATGTATTTCGCAAACTCGGATATAGGGCGCAAGTTGCTTTTTGCTTTGCGCGATTGTGTACGCGTGTATTGCCATATGATCAGGATATGAGGTTTTTCCGTGGAACTAAACGATGGAAAACTGGCCGCAAGAGAATCTGCCTATCTACAAAAGTCATTGGACATCTTCCGCAAGGAGCTCCAACTAGCCCGATGCTTGCTAATCTGGTTTGTGCTTCGATCGATACTGAACTGCAAGAGATTGCTCAGCGGAATGGTTTAATGTACACACGATACGCAGACGACATGACTTTCTCAGGTTATTTTGAAAATCGTTCTGCCGCAGTGGCACTTTGTAAAGAAGTATCTTTAGTAATTTCAAAAAATGGATTTTCGATCAATTCTCAAAAGACAAACATTGCCAAAAATGGCGGGCGGAAAATTGTAACTGGTCTTTCTGTTGATGGTCCCACAGTCCGATTACCTCGGAGTTATAAGGATAAGATTCGCCAAGAGCTGTATTATATTGAAAAGCATGGACTGCCAGATCATTGTGCGAGGACTAGGCAAAAGAATCAATTGTCTTATTTGCTACATTTAGACGGAAAAATTAAGTACATAAAATCCATAGAGCCTGCTTTCGGTGAAAAAATAGAAGGGGACTTCAGAAAATTGTTTCCTGATTTTGCAGCAATTGAAATGTTAAGTTGATGTTTCTGACAACAGAACAAAAAGAGTGGAAATGACCGAATATCTTAAAGTGCAAAAGCCCCTACTAAACCAACTCGCCGCGCTTGGCTGGCTCATCTGGTCCAATGGTGGCACTCCTACCCAAGTTGAAGATGTTGCAGTACGTGCAGAACTCGAACCCGCTTTCCATGAGGGATTAATTCTGGAAGATGAGGACGGCCTGCGATTCACCAACGAACTGCCCATGGTCAAGTTCGCCGCTCAATATATCTTACAAACAGAATTCCCGATACTTATAGACTCCCCCAAGGTCTGTTATAAACGACTGCACGAAATTTGGCGTAAGGAAATAGGCAAAGAAGACAGAGTATCAGGTTATGTCCTCGCGTTATTGCACAACGGTGGGCAGATTGATGCATATTCCTGGGGCCGGAAGGCAATTGAAAAAGGAGTCCGTGTTTTTGACGTTCTTCATGTACTGGAAGGCGCTGTTACTCATTTCCAAGATGCGTGCAGTGAGTCAATCTTCAAGTTCTTCACGAGCCATTATGAAAGCGTCAAAAACGATATCATGGGTGGCGTGTTATATCCAAAGCTTCAAGTTTGGTTCACCCAGCATCCGAATGTTGCAAACGAAGTGAAACGCTTGCACGAAGAGAACCCTGAGGAACGAAGCGGAAACATATACGGCTGTTCGCTACACGGGTTGATACTTAATGACTTCAAAAGTGGTTATGCCTTGACGATGGTAGCGAGTTGTTCACTTGACCCAGTGATCGCAGGGCCAGCAGTTCACGTTCTGGGGCTGGCCGATTACAGTGATTCGTTGCGGCGTTCGGCTCTTGATGAAACAATTCGAGTATGCGCAGGCATCACTCGAACATCGGGACACCCTTTACTTGGTACCGCTGTCCGAACATTGGTTCGGCTAGTGATGCTGGATGAGAATGTGATTGTCAGTTTACTGGACGAAGTCGGGAAGACTGCGGTACCGGAAGCGCTCTACTCACTGTCAGATTTTCTTTGGAGGGAAGAAAAAAAGGTTGAAGAAAAGGATTGGTTCTGGCCGTTATTACTACACCTAACAGCCGCCAAAACTGAGCACAAAGGTATTTTGGATAACGTTGACATGATTTTGATGAACTGGATGAGAGATCCGGTTAAGAAGCAGCGTGCTCAAGAGTTTATGAATATTTGGATTGCCAGGCAATCCAATGATGCGTTTAATGAAGGAGGTTTGGAACAATCTTTTCCATCAACAGTGCATCAACTTGCAGAACAACACACTGACTTGAGCTTCATGTTAACTGGATGGCTTCTAAATAATGATTCCCGGTATCCTATGAATGCGCAGAAGTTGGTATCACACCTTCGCGTGAGTGGCCTCACCTCGATTGAACTGGATTCTGCGATAATCGACAAATTGAGCCAGGATGATATTCGGTTATTACTGCACCGTATACTCGGATACATTGTCGGTGATGAGCTGCAGATCGGGCTTGTGTTTTCTTTGGTACGCACTCGGGATGCTAAAAAAAGAACCTTTGGCTACATTGCCTCTGTTCTTCAAGATCATGTTGGTTACGATTATCCGTATCAGACGATCGAATTTCTGAAAGCATGTCAAAATGCCAAAAATGAAAAGAAGGACGTAAAGGCGCTTTGCAAACAGATTTCATCCGAACTGCAAAGGCATTTAGATGAGCTTGGCTCTCTCCCAGACCTGAAAGAGTTTCATCTGTCTTCAATGAAAATGCGCCGATTTGCCAAAGAGCGGCAACTCCGAATGAACGAATCTATGGAAGAGGCAAGTAAAGACTCCATTTGGGGGCAAATTGCAACTCATATCCCATTAAAAGCAGGCCGGAGAATGTTTCAAGCCATCAACGGCCAATATACAGCTCCTACGGAGTTAAATGAAATGTCACATTCTGTTGCACTGCCGAAAAGTGAAATTACAGATCCGGCCGGAGCAGCACGAGAACGAGTTCTATTCCGAAGATCGAAAAGGGGTTCGGAATGAGGCTTGTGATCCGCGAATACCTTGGAATGTTAAAAGAGTCAGAGGAGTTCGATGCATTGCTCCCGGATTTACTATTGGCAATGAATTTAATTCCTCTGAGCAAAGCGCAAATTGGTGTTAGGCAAGCCGGGGTCGATATTGCAGCCGTTGGAAATGACGAGGCAGGACAAATTACTCTGTGGCTTTTCGTTGTCAAATGTGGAGATCTCGGTCGACGTGATTGGGACAGCCAACAACAGTCAGTGCGCCAGTCTCTTGACGAAGTCAGAGACATTTACCTTCGAAATAATGTTGCTCCAGAGCATGCCGGGCTACCGGTGAAAATAATTGTGGCAACGACTGGTGGTTTCAAACAGGATTTTGAACAAAACCGTGCGGGATATGCAGCAACAAATGAATCTGTAGGCCGGACCTATGAATTTTGGAACGGTGACCGGATTGCGGCTCTCATTGAAGAGCACCTCTTGAATGAGTATCTCCTTCCTGATTCAGCTCGTTCGCAACTGCGTCGCACCCTTGCCCTCATCGGAGATCCAGATTACGACCTGGAACATTTTTATTCACTCCTGAAGACAATTCTTATTTTTGATGCCGGCAAGTCAACCTCGAAAGCTAAAAAGGTACAGGAGTTTCTTCGCGCACTCGTAACCACGAGCCTTGCATTGGGTATTGTCTGCCGGTGGTCTGCTCAAGAGGACAATCTGCGGAGTGCGGTGATAGCTTGTGAGCGAACTCTTCTATGGACTTGGGACACAATTAGAAGTTTGAACCTTACGAAAAATAAGAAAATCTCTCATGGCTATGTCCGCCTTATCGATCTGTACCTGAGAACAAGTGCGGAGTATTTCCATAAGGTCCAAGTTCATCTCCATACTAGGGATGCGCTGGCGCGATACCATCGAGAATCTGCGCTCCTTACCGAGAGGGTGTTTGAAGAAATCGGTTTTATTGCGACAATCGGACTTTGTCATCTTCTTTGGGGTGTTGCTACTAAGGATAAGATTCGAATTGAAGGTGCGGGAATAGTGGCCGAAGCTCTACAAGCTTTCCTTAAAACACATCGTTGCTCTGGATCACCGTGTTACGACAGACATTCAATCGAAATATCTCTTGGCCTGCTGCTTCTTGTCTTTTGCAATCGTGGGGAGCATGCAAAAAGCTGGCTAAAAGAGTTAACCGGACGACTCATGTTTGCTTTCGTGAATGGGCATTGGTTTCCTATTTCAACGGATTCATTCGACGATCTTGTTGCATTTGAAATTGACCGAAATGATGTAGACATGGCCAAACTCAAAGAGACGTCTTGGATGCTTCCGACAGTTGCTCAATGGGCTGCGGCATTGAGCGAAGATCAGACGTATGCTCATTTAGTTGGGCTGCAATTAGAAGTACTAAAGGACACTTGCTTCCAGATTTGGTATCCCGACTCGACAACGGACGAATTTTTATATCGCGGGGCCGCACATTTCGAAAGTGGCATTTCTGAGGCGCCTGTAAAGTTCCCACCAACAGCTGACGAGATGCGCTCAAACATGAAGAAGCTACGCACTGAGTCTCCTGTGAAGGAGCCTGTTGAATCATCAGCAAGGAAAGCTGGACTCCCGTGGTTAGACCTGATCGCAAGTCGTCATTTCAAAACCCCCTTGGACCCTGCATTCTGGCAACAGCTTAATATGGGCCAGACTCAAACTACGCTGACAGAGTCAAGGAAACCGGAATGAGCGAATATCTTCACGTAGAAAAACCTTTTCTCGACCAACTCGCCGACCTCGGTTGGACGGTCAACGACCAAGGGCAGGGTTTCATCCCTTCTGACCCTAAGGCCAGCCTACGCGATACCTTCCGCGAATGGCTCCTCCCCGAGGTATTCCGCAATGCTGTGCGCGCCATCAACGTCAATCCTGATGGCACCCCCTGGCTGACCGACCGCCAACTCGACGATCTGGTTGCCCAGATTCTCCGCCAACCAAACCGCACCCTGCTGGAAGCCAACGAGGCAATCCAGTCGCTTTTCCTCAAAGCTCAGGTGGACCTTAACGAAATCACCGGTGAAAGCGACCCTGTTGTCCAGCTCATCGATTTCGCCCATCCCGAACGCAACGTCTTCCACGCCATCAACCAGTTCCGCATTGACACGCCCGGCTACGTGAAAAAATGCATCATCCCGGATATCGTGCTCTTCGTGAACGGCATCCCGCTTGTTGTAATCGAAGCAAAAATTGGTGACGCCACCACTGCCAATCCAATGCACGCCGCTTTCGAGCAACTACTCCGCTATCGCAACAGTCGCAATTCGACAGCTGCCGCTGGTCTGAGTGAGGGTGAGCCTCGTCTGTTCCACACAAACCTCCTACTAATCCGCACCTGCGGCGAGAAAGCGGAGTTCGGCGGCATCACTTCGGGTCACGAGCACTTTCA
>JAQUHM010000389.1 GCA_028683595.1 Geobacteraceae bacterium
CGAACCAACCTGGAATTGGAACAGCGTCGACGGTATATGGAGATTGTGCTGAGGAATGTGACCGCCGGTGTGATTTCCGTTGATAAGAGTGGAGTCCTCACAACGGTCAATACCTCGGCAGAGCGTCTGCTCAATATTTCTCCGGATAAGGTTAAGGGGCATCACTTCCGGGAGGTCCTGCGTCCGGAACAGCTGGACATCATTAAAGGGCTGCTGCGGGATCTGGTGAATTCCAAAAAAGACACCATCAGTAAACAGGTTGATATTCGCCTGAAAGACAGAAAACTTACTCTTTTGATCAACCTGTCGGTCATGCGGGATGAAGATGGGGATTTCCTCGGAACCGTTGTGGTCTTCGATGATCTCACCAAGCTCATGAAGGCTCAGCGAATGGCTGCCTGGAGGGAGGTGGCCCGTCGCATCGCCCACGAGATCAAGAACCCTCTCACGCCCATCAAGCTCTCTGCCCAGCGCCTCCGCAAGAGGTATCTCTCCCGTTTCGGAGAAGACGAAAAGGTCTTTGACGAGTGCACGGAGATGATCATCAAATCGGTGGATGAGCTGAAAACCCTGGTGGACGAATTTTCCAGTTTTGCCCGCATGCCGGCTGCCCAGCCGACGCCAAATGATCTCAACGATATTATCAGGGAAGCGCTGACCCTCTACCAGGAAGCGCACCGGAATGTGGACTTTTCATTCCTGCCCGACGACGCGCTTCCCATGATCCGGCTGGACAGGGACCAGATCAAGCGGGTGCTGATCAATCTTCTCGACAATGCCGTAGCGGCTCTTGACGAAAAAGGGGATATCCGTATCGAAACCCGTTATGACCAGGAGCTGCGGATGGTGACCCTGACGGTGGCCGATACCGGCCACGGGATTGCCCCTGAAGACAGACCTCGCCTTTTCGAGCCATATTTCTCGACGAAAAAGTCGGGAACCGGGCTGGGGCTGGCTATCGTTACAACGATTGTGGCGGACCACGGAGGTTTCATCCGGTTCAAGGACAATGAGCCGCGGGGAACTATTTTTATTATTGAATTTCCTGCAGGTGGGGAGTACGTTTGACGCGCTGCCAAGATTCTCCATCGGTCTGAAGCGACATGTCTGCCTTTGAATGGAATGCGGGAAATTTGTTGGAAGAGCAAGGGAATAGAAGCGCATGAATGAAAAAATACTGGTCGTGGATGATGAAGACAGTATTCGGACCTCGTTGGCGGGTATCCTGGAAGACGAAGGTTTCCAGGTGCTGTTCGCTAATGACGGCGTGACCGCACTGGATGTGTTGAAAAAGGATATGCCGGACCTGGTGCTGCTGGATATCTGGATGCCGAGGATGGATGGAATCGAGACCCTGCAGAAATTAAAGGAACTCTATCCTTCGCTGCTGGTGATCATGATGTCCGGTCACGGAACCATCGAAACCGCGGTCAAGTCGACGAAAATGGGGGCATACGACTTTGTCGAGAAGCCCTTTTCCCTGGAAAAACTCCTGCTCTGCATCAGCAATGCCTTCGGCATGCTGCGCCTGAAGGACGAAAACGAAACCCTGCGCAACCTTGCTTTTCGCGACCGTCAGATGACCGGCTCCTCTCCGGCAATGGTGAAGCTGAAGGAGCAGATAAAACTGGTGGCTCCCAGCAATGCCTCTGTCCTGATTACCGGCGAAAACGGCACGGGCAAGGAACTGGTTGCACGTTCGATCCATTTCCACAGCAACCGTAAAGACAAGCCTTTTGTGGAAATCAATTGTGCCGCCATCCCCGAAGAGCTGATTGAGAGTGAGCTCTTCGGCCACGAGAAGGGTGCTTTCACCGGCGCCGTAGCCCAGAAGAAGGGGAAATTCGATCTTGCCGACGGTGGAACCCTCTTTCTCGACGAAATAGGCGACATGTCCCTCAAAACACAGGCAAAGGTGTTGCGGATCCTCCAGGAGCGGAAGTTCGAACGCGTGGGGGGAAACCGTACCATCGAGGTTGATGTCCGGATCATCGCCGCCACCAACAAGGTGCTGGAAGAGGAAATACGCTCAGGCGCCTTTCGCGAAGATCTCTACTATCGTCTCAATGTGGTACCTTTTGTTGTTCCACCCCTGCGGGAGCGGCGGGAGGATATCCCTGCGCTGATCGAGCATTTCCTGGAGATGTTCTGCGTCAGAGAGGGGCTGGAGAGAAAGAACATCACCCTGGAAGCCTTAGAAGTCTTGAAAAGCGGTGTCTGGCCCGGAAATGTACGGGAGTTGAAAAATGTGGTGGAACGGCTGGTGATCATGTCGCCGGGAAAGCTCATCACCGTCAATCACATCCCTGAGTCCATTGTATCCGGCGAGATTTCTCACGAGGGGGGGGCGGGGCGCCTGGATACGGTGCTTGAGATGCATAGCCTTCGTGAAGCTCGGGAAGAGTTTGAAAAGGAATTCATCCTGCAGAAACTCGAAGAGAACGGCTGGAATATCAGCAAGACCGCCGAGGCTATCGAGCTGGAGCGGAGTAATCTTCATCGGAAGATCAAGTCGTATGGAATTGATTTGAAGAGGTAGGGGCGGGTTTTCAACCTGCCCTTGTTGTAAGCTTCAGCCAGCGTGTCGAATCAAGTCCCTCAATATCTGTAGTGCTCCCTATTTCCCACCATTTGATTTCGTTCCAACATCCTTGCCAGCTTCCTGTTTACATTTACTGCCTAAAGTTTCTTCGGAGGTTCTCCGTAAGACATGTTTTTTGTTACACCTTGATTTTCCTGCCTCCGCTAGTAACGCCACATATCAGCAGCAGTCATGAAATCTTTCCTGATAACCAGAGTGTCACAATTCAGTAATGGTGATGCTTGTTTGCATATTATGCAAATCTCCTTTGACTTGAATCATTAGCGGGCGTATATTTCGGCTGGCCTTGAAATAGAAGTGTGCTGAATTGAGTGGTTGAGCAGGGAAGGTGCTAATAAGAAGGTAGCTTCCAAGGCGAAATCAGGAAGGAATCAAGCAGCCTATGGCATTTACAATTGGGTTATTAATCTTCGTGGCGGTTTGGCTGTCTCCGGTTGTTTGGGCCTGGAAAACAGGTCATCCTGAACGAAAATTCATAACATTTTTAACGGTATTTTTTGGTCCAATCGGCTGTTTCGTTTCCTTGATAATCATCTCATCTCGAAACGTGGACAAACCGAAGCTTGGAGAAGCAGGTACCTATAAGTGCGAGCATTGTGGTGCTCCGTATCGGTTGTCGGATTATTCGGAAGATTCGGCGATATTTTGTGGAATGTGCAAGGAGAATATTTCAAGACCTGTTCCTGAAAAGGTTTAGCAGCGTAATCGACTTGCCCCTTTGATATGGCGAACGAGGTGGGTGGTTGAGACAAATTATTGGGTCTACTATGAAAAGCATATAATAATAGATGCTTATATAGTATTAGATGCTGAATGTTGAGTGCCACGACATCGATAACAAAAAAATGTGCCAGGACATCGATAACAAAAGTTCTCTGACAATCGAATAGCCACTACGTCATTCTGTGAACACCAAAAATATTTCGGAGGTGTTCATGG
>JAQUHM010000064.1 GCA_028683595.1 Geobacteraceae bacterium
GGGACTGATCGGCAATTCCGGAAACAACCCTGCCAGAACCAGCCCATACGCGCTCCCCAGAGTCGCACCCAGAAACAGCGACGGAGAGAATATCCCTCCGGAACCTCCGGAACCCAGGGTAAGGGATGTAGCTAACAGCTTGAGAATGGAAAGTATCAGGAGCAGGTACAGCGGGAAACGCATCCCTGAGAGAACTTCCTGGATAGTGGAGTATCCGATCCCCTCGACATAATAGTGACCGAACAGGGCCATGGAAAGGTAGATGAGAACGCCAACCAGCGACATCCCCAGCAGATGCCGGATATAATAACCCCCTTTTACTCTGAGATCGAAAAAGTCTTCGAAAAAGAATATCGATTTAATGCACAGGGTTGAAGCAAGTCCCATGAGTCCCCCCAAGCCCACGTAGGCCAAGAGGACTATCGGGTTGGCTATCTGAAAATACGGGGTTTCGAATGCAGGAATGACAAAGGATGGGTGAGCACCGAAAAATATCTGGCCGATGTAGGTGCGGTAACCGTTGAAACAGCCACCGGAACAAGGGTCTTCACGCTCACCTCTTGCAGCAGCAGCTCTACGGCGAAAAGCATTCCGCCTACCGGCGTGTTGAAGGTGGCGGCAATTCCTCCTCCGGCCCCGGCAGCAATCAGTATGATCCGCTCATAGGGACTCATCCTCAACAGCTTTCCGACCGTTGAGCCGAAAGCGGAACCGATCTGGATGATCGGACCTTCACGCCCTACGGAACCTCCGCTTCCTATCGAAAGCGCCGAAGCGAGGGATTTGATGACCGCCACCACGGGCCGGATGGTTCCCTTCTGATAATGGATCGCATCCATGACCTCCGGCACACCATGCCCCTTGGCTTCAGGCGCGAAGTTTTTGACCAGGAACGCGACTCCCACCGCGCCCACCACCGGCACGAGAATGACGAACGGCCCCCAAGGGCTTACTGGTGTATGGATGTTTGCGTTATATGCGGCCGATACTGTACCCAGAAAGAGCAGATTGTGAAAAAGAGCTATCAGCGCGCGAAAAAACACCGCGCCCAGTCCGGCAATCACTCCGACCAGCACTGACAAAAGTAAAAACGTCAGCGGGCCAAACGGTTTTCGTTGCCCCGGTTCAACACTAGCCATGGACTACCCTCACCTCGGTACTATTCACCAACGGTTATTCGGCTTTTTTGCTGCGATAACAATTTCTGGCGCTATGCCCATACTGTCCACGATATCATAAAAAGTAGTCTCCCAGCGATCTTCACCGAAGAATTCCGTAAGATCAAGGGGACGGCACCCGCCGGCCAAAGCTGGATTACGATTGTGAATACACTTCCAGATTCGTGTGAACGCTCGTGAAACTGCCGCCCGCCCGGGCGTCAAGCTGACCAGACACATCAGGCCATCGGTTTTCAAGAGACGATGTGCTTCCGAAAGAACTTTTAGAATATCATCAGGAGACAAAAGTTCCAGCACGTAGTTCAAGATAAAGCAGTCAAACGATGCATTCGGAAGTCGAACCGCAGCGAACAATGAGTTTCCGGAGTGTTCCTATTTTCTTCATTTCCTCTATTTTCTTCCAGTATCTTCACGAAAAGACCTTGACATTGATTGTCACGACAAGTATATATGCGCTCATGGCTGATGCAAATGATTTCAAACTGAACCAAAGCATAGGCTACCTGATCACTATTGCCGGATTTCGTTACAAGGGCGAAATATGGAAACATCTCAAACCATTCGACGTCACCCCCGAGCAATGGGTCGTTCTCAACTGTCTCTCGACCGAGGATGGCGTCTGCCAGAGAGAACTGGCGGAAAGGATAGTAAAAGACCAGCCTAATACAACCCGGATCCTCGACAAAATGGAGTTCAAGGGATTAATCCGCAGACTGCCCGACCCGCGGGACAGAAGGGCTTTTCTGGTCTTTCATACGGCGGAAGGCAAACGCGTCCGGGAAGAACTTCTGCCGGTGATACGAAATTTGCATAAAAGCAGCATCAAGGGATTCACTGATGAGGAAATTACATTGCTGAAAAAACTGCTGGAACGATTCACCGGAAACCTGAGCTGATTTTTTTTGCAGCTATATTTGTCATGACAATTATTGCCACATCAATATTATTCTTCCCTACTTTTTTACTTTTCAGCCTTGCCGGGTTTTCAAAACCCGGAAATGCCTACCGGAATGGCAATGAAATCACCCCTTGAAATCCTCTTCAGTGCCATACATAAACCGGCACTGACCCTTTTCCTGGCACTAATGGCTGCAACTATGCCCCTGGGCGGTTGCGCCAGATTGCCGATCGGCATATCCCCAAAAGCGCATATGATCAATGCCGACACCCTGAACGCGGGTAGCACGATTCGCGAAACGGCAACCGGAAAAGACTTCCAGCCGACAACCGACTGGTGGAGGGCATACGCCGACCCGCAACTGGACCGTCTGGTGGAAGAAGCAACCGCCGGCAACCCCTCCCTGCGAATCGCCCAGGCCCTCGTCGCCCGGGCGCAATTCCTGGCCGCCGGGGCAAAGGCGCCACTGATGCCGGAGATAAACGCTTCGGCCGTTTTCACCCGCGAACAGTTCAGCGAAAATCATTTCTATCGGTCGCCCTATGCAGGCGATACGTACTGGAACAACCAAGCGACCCTCGACCTTTTTTACGATCTAGACCTGTGGGGAAAAAACCGTGCGGCACTGGCTTCAGCGCTTGACACCGTCCTGGTTGCAACTGCGGAAGCACGCAAAGTTGAACTCGGATTGCAAACCGCGGTAGTCCGCACATATATAAGCTTGTCCCTTCACTATATTTTGCGCGATATCGCAAAGACGACTCTGCGGCAGCGGGAAGAAATTCTGTCCATAACGGAAAAGCGACTGGCCGCGGGACTTGCGACGGAAATTGAGCGGAGCCAGGCAGAAACGCCCGTGCCCGCAGCGCACGCCGAACTGGAAAGGATTGAAGAAACAATCGTGCTGCTGTGTACCCAGTTAAGCACGTTAACGGGGAAGGGACCGGGTGACGGGGAAAAGATACTACGTCCCGTTCTTTCTCTCCACACAACCATCGGCGTGCCTTCATCACTTCCGGCCGACCTCGTGGGGCGACGCCCCGATGTTGCGGCACAGCGCTGGAGGGCGGAAGCAGAGGCCGAAAACATCAAGGTTGCAAAGGCAGCATTTTACCCGAACATTAACATTGCCGCATTCATTGGCTGGCAAGCCATCGGCTTCAGCAAATTCTTTTCAGGCACTTCACTGACGCACGGTATCTCACCGGCCCTTAGCCTCCCCATTTTCGAAGGAAGCCGTCTGCGCAGCCAGCTCGGAGCGACCACCGCCGACTACGACATGGCGGTCGAAGCCTACAATCTGACCCTGCTCCAGGCTCTTCAGGAAATCTCAAACGAGCTGGTAACACTGCGCTCACTGGATAAGCAGCGCAACGAAGCCATCCGGGCTGAAAATCTCGCGGAAAACGCTTATGGAATTGCCTTGCGAGGGTACCACAGCGGGCTGACCGACTATCTGTCGGTTCTCAACGCCCAGAATCAGACACTTGTAGAAGCAACGCGAACCGCTCAAATCGAAGCCCGTCGTCATGAGGCATATGCATTGCTGATGCAGGCGCTGGGAGGCGGAACTCCGGTTGACGCCGCTTCTCTGTCCGCCAAAACCGCTTTGACGGACAAACCATGACAACCAAAGACCGAAGCTTCGTCAAATCACGCATGACCGAGTTGGCACATGAAATATGGGCATGCGCCGCCAGTGAAACGGGCACCTGGCTGTTCGTATTCAAAACAACCCTGGCCGCGTTACTGGCCATGTGGATCTCGATGCGCTTCGAACTAGGCCAGCCGGTAACCGCGATGGTAACCGTCTTTCTCATTATGCAGCCGCAAAGCGGACCGGTATTGATGAAGAGCCTCTATCGCATAGCAGGCACCCTGAGCGGCGCCCTGGCATGCCTGGCACTGTTCGCCCTGTTCCCCCAGGATAGAGTCCTGTTTCTGCTGGGTCTGTCAATCTGGGTAGGAGTATGCACGGCCGGCGCGCCCCTGCTGCGCAACTTCAGATGCTATGCTTTCGTGCTGGCCGGGTACACTGCCGCTATGATAGGAATGTCGATTGTATCGCAACCCGAGGCATTCTTCACCTATGCCGTTAACCGGTTTACCGAGGTAGTGGTTGGCATTTTATGCGCGGGGCTCGTCAGTGACCTCGTTTTTCCGCGGCACTTGGGATCCTCGATAAGCAGCAGCGTCCGGGATTGCTATACGGAATTCATCGGTTTCGCGCATGAGCTTTTCTCCGGAAAAGCCGAAGAGGGAGATATCAAACGAATACACCTGCGTTTCATCAGCAATACTCTTGCTCTCGAATCACTGCGCGGCGCGGCATTCTGGGAAGCCAGTGAATTTCGCGGACGGGATGCCCGCCTGCGCCGCCTCAACGCGGATTTCATGGCCATGTCAACGACGACACACTCGCTTCATAAACTGATGCGTAGGCTGCGAAATTCGGACTCCCGGGCTGCTCCCGCGCTGAATTCATTGCTGGCGGCTTTGGACACTGCCCTGCTCAACCAACGCGATGAATTCTCATCCGCGAAAGGAGCGCATTCAAACGCTCGAAAAATAGCCGAATTCCGGAAGGACCTGACACGTCGCGTCAAGGAATCGCTGACATCATTGGGCCGGGAGCCGGACAATCCGACTCTCCTCGACTTCGACACCGGCACCGAAATGGTCCGACGGTTTACCAGGGAGATGCACGACTACACCAGGAATTATATTTCTCTCAACACGAAATCACGTAACGACGAATCCTGCAACGAAATCCGGTTCGTTTCCCGGACGGATCCGGCAATGGCTCTCTTGAATGGCGTACGCGCCATGTTGGCGGTATTGCTCGTCGCGGTATTCTGGATACTTACTGCCTGGCCCTACGGCGCCAGCGCCGTAATGATGGTAGCCATAGCGTGCGCTCTCTTCGCTCCGGCGCCCGATCCCGCCCGGGCCATCAAAGCGGGCCTTTTCGGTGGATGTATCGCTTTGCCGGCTGCCTTCGTCTGCAAGTTTTTCATCCTCCCCGCCATGGACGGCTTCGTGCTGCTGTGCATGGCGCTGGCGCCTTTTCTGCTGCTCAGCGCATGGTTGTTGGTCCTGAATCGAAAAACCATGATGATCGGGCTCGGGTTCTGCTGCATGTTCTGCTTCATGATCGACCCCGGCAACACAATGCGGTACAACCCGATCAAGCTCATCAACTTCGGATGGTCGCAGATACTCGGTCAGGCAGCTGCAACCGCCATGTTCGCGATATTCGCGCCGGTCACTTCCCCATGGTTCAAACGTCGCATTCCTCTCATGCTGCGACGGCAGGTAAACCTGGCCTGCTTTGCTCCCTTAGCGGGTCTCGAGCAACGTTTCGAAAGCGGAACCCGTGACATAATGCAAAGAATAGCGGCAACGGGAAAACTGGAAGCCGCCCTTGACCGGCATATCGTCGACTGGATGTTTTTCGTCCTCGAAACAGGCCGGGCCGTCATTCATCTACGCCGCGACGTCGAAACGCTCCCCCGGATGACTCAAAAGAAAAATGTGGACGCCTGCATCCACGCCATAGGAGAACTGTTCCATCAACCGACACCGGAGCACCGTTTCTCCGCCGTTAGCATAGCTGAAGAAACATTACTCTCGTTCCGTGAAGCCGCAAAACATGAAAACAACAAACTCCGACTTGATTCCATACTGACATCCCTGCATTGCATCCGCCTCGCTCTGCTCGACAACGACTCGACACCAATATCTGAAAAGGAAGAAACAGAACCGGAGCCCGAAGGAGATCAACTTTATGCCTCGTGAATTCGCCCTGCTTGACGCCTTGGTCCCCACATTGCTTTTGGCCTTTCTCTTCAGTATCGCCCTGCAGGCCCTACTCGACAAATTCTTCAGCAAGTTGGGTCTCTATCGACACGTCTGGCACCCCCCTCTGTTCCGGATCAGCATCTTTGTCTGCATCTTCGGTATCCTCGGACTGTTGACGTTACGCTAGTCACTCTCACTTTCAGCATACGCCCAAAAGGTTCTCTCATGAAAAATCAGAAACTGAAACTACTCGTAAAAGTCGGCGTTACCGTAACCATCTTCACCTCGGCCGTGCTGATCAGCATCGCGCTATGGAACCGCTACATGCATTCTCCCTGGACCCGGGACGGGCGTGTACGCGCCAGTGTCATCAACGTGGCGCCCGATGTTTCCGGAACCGTCGTAAGTATGGCAGTGCATGACAACCAGTTGGTACACAAAGGCGACCTGCTCTTCACCATTGACCAGAAACGGTATCAATTGGCGCTGGCCCGGGCAGAAGCACACCTGGAGTCACGCAGGGCCGAAAAAAAGATCCGGTACCAAGAGGCCGAACGACGAGCGGAGCTGGGAGACGAAGTTGTTTCCCATGAAAACAAGGAAAATTCCCGTGCCTTGGCCGAAACGGCCGAAGCGCTCTACCAGGAAGCAAAGGCGGAACGGGACTTGGCGAAACTCAACCTGAAACGCACCGAGGTACGATCTCCGGTAGAAGGATACATAACCAACCTTGCCGTATATGCCGGTGATTTCGTTTCGGCGGGAGTAGCCAGACTCGCGGTAATTGACAAGGACTCCTTCTGGGTTTATGGCTATTTTGAGGAAAGCAAACTGCCGCTCATTCATCTCGGCGACCCGGTCGATATACGGTTACTGGGATCGAAAACGACACTGTCGGGCCATATTGAAAGCCTCTCCCGCGGCATCACGGATCGCGACAATCCCACTGGACGCGAACTGCTCGCCGACGTCAATCCGGTATTCAACTGGGTCCGTCTCGCCCAGCGGGTGCCGGTCAGGGTGAGTATCGACAGGATACCCGAAAACACGCCACTGGCCGCGGGCATGACCTGCACCCTGGTAGTAATCCCCGGACAGGGGAACCCACAACGTTTACTCGACGCGGCAAGATCCTCTCAAAAAAAGCCAATAAACCCTCTATAAAGCCATGTGTAGAGATTCCGGAGACGTTCTTGCTTTAGTGAGCCATTCCACCACACCTTAAGATCTTCCCGGGATTGAAACAGCTGGCCGGATCACGGTTATGGCTAAGATTGAAATAGACGGCATATCCGGTCAGGAGGCGACGCATGAAGCGAGAAAGCTCTATCCCGCAAACGATGACATGCTGCAACAGGCCAGGAATATCAGGGCGAAAAAGGACCGTTTCCGGATGAAAACTACCTAACTGAACCCAGCTAATACAACACCCCAGGAGTTCCCCTTTCCACCCAAAAAAAGTAATTGACAGCTTGGTCGAAAAGATATAGTTTAACATTAAACTATATGACATCAAATCAAATGAGCCTTACCATGAATAGGACAGATAGCCCAACATATCGATCTCTTAATACCTACACAAAGCTGATGAGAGCAGCTGAATCCGTCACCAGCAGGGTACATCGCGTCCTGGCGGCACCAAAACTCACCATCAGCCAGTTTGGCGTACTTGAAGCCTTATATCATAAAGGCCCCCTCTGCCAGAAGGACATCGCCGCAAAGATTCTCAAAAGTACCGGCAACATCACTCTGGTCGTAGATAACCTTGAAAAAATTGGTTTGGTACGTCGGGAGCGTGACAGTGAAGACCGGCGGTTTTTAACCATCCACCTGACTGAATCCGGGACAAAGCTGATTATCAGGGTTTTTGCTGATGTCGAAGCGGCAATCGTAGCTGAAATGGCTTCGCTTACCGAAAGCGAACAGGAATTGCTGGGGAACCTGTGCAAAAAACTAGGAACGAGAGGAGGCAGAATCCCGACGTAGAGGTATTTTTTTAAACAATTAGTTTAACATTAAACCAATATCCAGTGTTTGAGGGAGGACCACCATGAAAAGGATCATCACATCAATCAGTACAATTATCGCCCTTGCACTTCCGGCTTTTGCTTTTGCCTCAAACTGGGCCATCGATCCCGACCACTCAAATGTTGGATTCAAAGTCCGGCACCTCATGGTGTCAAATGTGTACGGAAATTTCGGGAAACATACCGGCACCGTCGAGATTAATGACAACGACATTACCAAGTCAAGGATTGAAGTAAGCATCGACACCAATTCCATCAACACCAATGTTCAAAAACGCGACGAGCATTTGCGCAGCGCCGATTTCTTTGATGTGGCTAAATTCCCGACTATGACTTTTGTATCGACGAAAGTAGCCAGGGTCGGGACTGACAAGCTGAAAGTTACGGGAAACTTGACCCTGCATGGTGTAACCAAACAGGTGGTGCTTGATGTTGAAGGTCTCTCTAAAGAAAGCAAAGATCCATGGGGCAACATCCGCCGCGGTGCCACAGCCACAACCAAGATCAATCGCAAAGATTTTGGGCTGGTATGGAATAAGGTTCTTGAAACCGGAGGGATTGCCGTAGGAGAAGAAGTAACAATTTCCCTGGAAATTGAGATGATCAAGAAATAACTGAAAGATCCGGACAAGTCGGTATTACCAGGCCCGGATTGGCTGAAAGTACTGCCTGCACGAGGAGGCACGACAATGATACAGATCAGGAAAGCAGCTGAACGAGGGCATGCAGATCATGGCTGGTTGAATACCTGCCACACCTTTTCCTTTGCAAATTACTACGACCCGAACCATATGGGCTTCCGGGACCTGCGCGTCATCAACGAAGATCGGGTTCAAGCGGGCATGGGGTTTCCCACCCATCCCCACCGCGACATGGAGATTATCTCCTACGTTCTGGAAGGAGCTCTGCAGCATAAAGACAGCATGGGAAACGGCTCTGTCATCCAGCCCGGAGAAGTGCAGCGCATGAGCGCCGGCACCGGCATTACCCATAGCGAATTCAACCATTCAAAGAACGACCCTGTGCACTTCCTCCAAATCTGGATTTTGCCGGACGCGGAAGGAATCGTACCGGGATATGAACAGAAGTTCTTTCCCGACGAAGAGAAAAAGGGAGCCTTGCGCTTGATCGCATCTCCGGATGGTCGTGATGGGTCTGTCACCATTCATCAGGACGTCAACCTGTTTGCAGCGATTCTTGAGCCGGGGGACGAGATTACTCATGTCATTCCGGAAGGACGTCATGTCTGGCTGCAAGTAATCCGTGGGAGCGTCCTGGCGAACGGGTACCTTTTGGACGTTAGTGACGGCGCTGCATTGAGCAGTGAGGACAGTGTGGCTATTTCAGCTCAGGAAAAGGCGGAAATACTGCTGTTTGACCTTGCCTGAGCACATACAGCAGGAATCTTTAACTCTTACCGACAAGAGAGGATATTATCATGACAAAGGTAGCGATTGTCTATCACAGCACGTATGGACACACCGAGGCAGTGGCAAATTCAGTAAAAAATGGCGCCAACCGGGTTGCCGGAACTCAAGTTGACCTGGTTTCCGTCGCAGATATCGATAGTAAGTGGCAATTGCTGCATGATGCCGATGCTATCATATTCGGCTGCCCGACCTACATGGGGAGCGGCTCGGCTGAATTCAAAAAATTCATGGAGGCCAGTTCTCATTTCTGGATGGAGCAGAAATGGAAGGATAAACTGGCAGCAGGTTTTACCAATTCAGGAAGCCAGAGCGGAGACAAACTTAATACCCTGGTTCAACAAGCGATCTTTGCGGCACAGCACGGGATGATCTGGGTCAGCCTCGCCATGCTACCCGGTAACAACATGAGCACTGCCAGCACCACAGATCTCAACCGTCTGGGATCTTTCATGGGGGCAATGACCCAGTCCAACGTTGACCAGGGACCTGATGTGGCTCCTCCGGCCAACGACCACGAAACGGCAGCTCTGCTTGGACAAAGAGTGGCTGAACTGGCGCAACGCTTTAACCGCTAGCTCCGAGGGAAGCATACAGTTTTCCTCCGTCATCTATATCGGTAGCAGGAGGACACAATGGATACCAGATTTCCGACGATATTTGTCTCGCATGGTGCACCGTCCATCATTTTAGATGACAGTCCGGCCCGGGACTTTCTGCGACAACTGGGTAAGGATCTCGGTCGGCCAAAGGCGATAGTCTGCGTCTCCGCCCACTGGACGACATTGGAACCACGGGTGACCATGCATCCGCAACCGGGGATGATCTATGACTTCGGGGGATTTCCTGACGAGTTGTATTCACTCACGTATCCGGCGCCTGGCGATCCGGTCCTGGCAACGCACGTTCTTTCCTTGCTCCAGAGCCGACATATCCCTGCGGGGCAGAATCTGTCGCGAGGTTTTGATCACGGTGCCTGGACGCCACTCATGCTCATGTACCCGGATGCGGATATTCCGGTTGTCCAGCTTTCGGTGCAACCGCAGCTGGAGCCGGAACACCACCTTGCGGTGGGCAAGGCGTTACAACCGCTGCGAGATGAAGGCATTCTTATACTGGCGAGCGGATCAACTACCCATAATCTGCGAGATTTTTTCGGCAGGGAATTGAACTCGGAACCACTACCCTATGCAAGGGAGTTTGCCGAATGGGTGAAAGATGTGATTACCAGTGGTCGTACCGATGAACTGCTCGACTATACACACCAAGGCCCCCATGCGCTGAAGAACCATCCCTCGCCGGAACACATTCTACCGTTGTTTGTTTCGATGGGTGCTGGAGAAACTGGCCGGGTTCTTCATGATAGCTACACGTACGGGGCTATTTCGATGGCGGGGTTTTCCTGGGATTGATCTCAGCAAGGTGCTATGACACACACGGGCCAGCCGCCGGAAGGCCTGCACGAGCTAATCTGCATCACCCCGGAGATCCGAGCTGAAGGCGCTGTAGCCCACATCGAAAATCCCCATCACCCCAGTCATGAATGCCGAAACGCAGGGTCTTCTTGAGCCCCTCGGACCGCATCAGAATCGAGGCAAAGACAAACACCACCAGGGCCATGATTGATTCCCTGTTAGTTCAGTCGTTTAGTTCAGACCTGCCAGGTTTTGAAAACCTGGCAGATCTGGTCTCTACTTCACTCCATCCTTCTCAGTCCCTCGGCGACGCAGACAGCACAAGCAAACCAGTTCAAGACTTCTGCGCAATGACTTCAAAAATGATCGAGGCATTCTTTTTATCGGTCAGGACCCAGGTTTTGCCGACCCCAAGCCCATCCGGATCATTTTCAAAGGAAGTAACTCCGTAGAACACTTGTTCGTCCTTCTCTTTCGACAAATACCCGGTAATGAGTGAAAGCACTGAGGTCCCGATCGTGATGATCGTGCCGGCAATGGGATTTACCCCTGAGATGGCGGCGCCCAGCGTTGCGGTAATATTTTTGCCATCCTGGGAAGAAAGTGCCTCGTTGACTGCCTTCGCAATGTCACGGCTAGCCTCGTTACTCTTCATGAGAACGACATGGATATCGAGAAAGCGGGGAATGCGGGAAGATATCCGGGCGAAATCCAAACCGTTTGTGATCGGCAATGAATCACCGTCATGCACATCGTTAAAGACGCTGGCGAAACTTATCTGGAAGGGTTTCTCGGCAGCATCGCTGACGGCCAGTACAATCGGGTAGATGTCGGAAGAAACATCCCATCCCAGGAATGAGGCATGGTTGTCCAATATCTTTATTTCCTTGAAGCGAACAAATACCCCGCTCGCGCCGTCGAGTGGCGATACCTTGAGAGGGGTAGACAATACCGTTTCAATGGCCATCCTCCTCTCAAGCGGGATTTGCGTGATTGCAGCTTCAATCTCTTTCCTGGGTCTTTGAATGACATTCGGCACAAGTAGCATGGTATCCTCCTAATTCTATCGCAATACCTGACAGACTTCAGTCATGCTCCCAACCAAAGACAGCTTTCACCTCCTTTCTTTACGGATTCTCGAAACGGCTGGTGATATCTGCTCCTGCCGGGAACATATCACAACACCTGATATATAGTAACGTACCAATTAATCTGCAATAATCAAGAAACATAGTTCTTTTCCCTGCAGCGGCAAAACCACTAGGCGCATTAGTACTAGTATGCGGGTAAAGGGTTCCTTTATTTCATCAGGATCGAAACAAGTTTCGACAAGCTTCCGGCAACGGAGACGAGCCCTAAGCACTCGGCCGTTCTTCGCAAAGCATCCCCTGAAAGTTAAATCAACAAAAAAGGCGTCACCCGAAAGTGTCGCCTTTTTTGTTTCCGACAAGCGGAAGATTTCCTACCTGGTCAGCTGCCGATACTTGATCCGGTGCGGTTGGTCGGCCGCGGTGCCGAGCCGTTTCCTTCAATCCTCTTCGTATTCGGAGTAGTTCCCCTCAAACCAGACCACCTTGCTATCACCCTCGCAGGCGAGAATCTGGTTAGGCCTACGCGATCAGGTCTTGAAAAATTAGTTTATTATTTTTCAAACCCTGCCCCCGATAACCCTATACCGTAATGAAACAAGCCGAGGATGTCCTACCTCGGCTGCTTTGGCAATAGTTTCTCCCGTTCCTTCACAACCTACCAACGCCCCCTATTGTGCCTTAGCATGGTCCGACCCCAGCGACCCGGAAACGGTTTCCATGATGGCCTTACGAGCCATCCTCGACACCAAAACCATAACAATGATGGTAACGGCGAGACCGCCAATAACGGTCAAATCATGGAGGTACACCGCCGGTGTTTCCCGCCCGGCCATCCGGGCGACGTGCTTGCCGGCGTACCCGAAATACACCTCAATGAACAAGGTGGGGACGAGAGCCAGGCATGCAAGCATAAACCCGAAGAAACGGACCCCGGCCACACCGAGCATATAGCTGACAGTTGCAGGATTCAAGGGTGTCAGCCTCAGGAGTGCCTGGAGGCGGAAGGCGTCGCGACATACGGACCGTTGAATCGCAGCCAGAGAGGCTCTCTCGGCGATCGCCCGCTTTATGCGAGCCCGTAGAAACCTCTGCGAGAGCGCATACTGCAGCGCTGCCGCCAGCAAAGTCCCGGCAACAATCGCCGCAGTTCCCCAAGCCAGGCCGAATAGAGCCCCGGCCATGATTGACAACACCGATTCGGGTACGAGGACAGATGTCACCACGACGAACAGGCCGACGAATGCCAGAACACTCCACGGCCTGAGGTTGGTGATCCATGCGTCTATTGAGTCAATGTGGTGCTCAATCTCTTCACCCGCTAGAACGATAGCGACAACCAGCAACACTCCCATGACCAGATAGGTCAACACCGTGCTGAACCGGGCATTAGTTAGAAGTCGATTAATTGGCAAAAGTCTTTACTCCTTGTCTGAGGGAATAGAAGGATAATGGTGTCAAGTATCCACAGCCTGTTGCCGAAAGAACTTTTCAAGTTCAACTCAGATGTCAGCCTTTACATGAAACCGTAATTATCTTTGATTCATGCGCTTTGAAAAAACAGCCCCGACTTTCGGCGCCAGGTCTTGAAAAGTTAGTTTATTATTTTTCAGGACCCCTATAACCCGTATCAGCTTTCTTGGCTTCGCCTTCAAAGGAAACCACATCCTCTGGTCTGACAAGGCATACCGGGAATTCCACCGCCGATTCAAAAAGTACACCGGAAGAAGCTGGTTCGTCTCCATGAAGTACCGGCTGAACAAGCTGTCTACCTACATCCGGGGTTGGATGGGCTACTTCGGTATATCTGAAGAATACGGCGAGATCCCGGAGATAGACGGCTGGATAAGGCGGCGGGTGAGAACCCGCATGCCGGGTGGTGTGGGGACTGGGAGTTAGAGCCCCCCCCCCCGGCTACCCGATTGGGAGTCCATTGCTACTTTTTCCACTTTCAAGGGATGACCATTCCGACATTATAGTTTATCTTCCCATTTGCAACCGCTGCGCTTAATGCTGATAACATTGCCGTTCTCATCTTCGAGCCGTAGATTAGTATCTTCATGAAACTGCTTACGGATTGCCCTGCGTTTTGCGTCCGTTAACCTTCTGGCCGTAAAGTTAAATGTTTCACTTTCGACATTAAAAACCAGGTTATCTGATTGACGTAAAACATATATTTCTTTCATGGTGTTCTCCTGTTGATTTGCAATGGTTTGAAAAGAATCAGGATCAGGCTTTGACAAACAATGCAAACCTGCCCGACTGACCTTTCTTGCCATGGCAAAAGTTTACCTGAAATGTCAAATTGTACGAGCTTGACCCCATTGTTTTTACTGTCTGCTGCGCGCCTGAACGGCTCAGTTACCCGTGGCAGGGATTGAGACCTGCCGCATTGCCGGATGCTTGACGCAGGAAGCCATCGGCGCCCCGATCGTGCGCGGGCAATCGACATCGACTGACACCGTCAGGCTGGAGCCCTGATAAAGCTTCCACCAGTCATTGTACTGCACATGGCCGCCTTTGGCGGCGATCCGTGCCTTGTGGCCGGGCAGCCAGTAGTCCGCCGGCGTGAGGAAGAAGGTGTATTTTTTGCTCTCGCCCGGCGCCATGCGCGGCAGTTCAGGATGCACGCCGTCGAACAGCGGCGCGCGAAGAGGGCCATTGACCTTCAGCATCTCAAGATCGCAGGGGAAGATCGAAGTGTCGGTATAGCAGGTGTTGGTGGCGACCTGGAAATTGTGGGTGCCGGGATAGTTCGTGCCGATGAAATCGATCTTCAGACGATCCGGCGCCAGCGCCGAATAGACCAGAGCATCGGACTTGCGCGTGACACGCACGACGACGCGCGCGGGCTGGCTGGCCGAACCGGGCGCGGGCTCGGCTGTGACCCCTGCGGGCAGGCAGAGCGGTTCCGCGCCGTTCCTGTGTGCCAATTCGACGTCGCCGCAATAGCTCGTGACCGTGGTGTGGGCGACCTCTTTGGCCATGTCCTGAATGCCGGAGCGGATCGCGTTC
>JAQUHM010000390.1 GCA_028683595.1 Geobacteraceae bacterium
AGGCCAAAGTGATCAGTCACAGAGCCTACGGGTTCAGAACGGCAAAGAACTTTATACTCAATCTGTATCACTGCATGGGCAACCTTGCCATGCCAACTACTTTGCACAGATTTGTGTGAGGAACCATTCTTTATAACTCTTTACCGTGTCAGGGAGTTACAGGAAGCCTGTTATCCCTCGTTTTTAAGGGGCGAACTGACTTCCCTGTGAAACCTGTAAAAGGACGAAAATGGTACGCATCATGGCAGGTAAATTAATCGTAGCAATTATAGTTTTATTTGCTGTTGAGGGCTGCGCAATGAACATGCAGAACCCCGATACGCAGGTTCTGACAGGCACCATCAGGGTTGTCGGAAACGAACCGTTTTCTAAAGTGGTGCTGACCTTGGGGGTGAACCCGGATATCTCAACGATAGACCAGCAATACCTCATTGTGGGGCCACTCAGAGACTCATTGCGGAGAAGCTACCAAGGGAAAAAGCTAACACTGGAGGGTGAGCTTTGCACTTCACCTGATCCTGCCTTTAAAAATTGTTTCAATCCTGCCAAGGTAGTTGATGCAGTTGGTAGGTCGACAAATAAATAACGGCTTTTTTCTGCATACGCTACATGCGGCAACTTTTCCCATTGATTCAGATACTTCCCTTCTGGCCGCTTTTTCAAAAGTTTTCATGGGGCAGGCCAGAAACCCTCCCCTTGTATCTTGGCATCTCAATGTCCTCCTGCACCAATCCAATAAAGCTTCAATAATACAGGGCAAGTAGCCCTTTAACGGGAATCATTTTTTCCTTATTTCCCTTGCGCCAGTCAATGTTATTGATTATAGTGAGTGTAATTTTACGACAGGAATCGGGACTTTCATGGATAAGAAAATCGTGATTTTGAATATCATTGTGTCCATTCTGATCCTTGTGGTGATTGCCATGATTGCTTCCGACGTGATTGCCTACAAGCTCTCCAGAACCTTTCCCACCTCCTTGAAAAAAGAAAGTACTTTCTCACCCACGGTGCGAAGGAATGACCTTTCCGCCTTTTCTGCCATCCTTGAAAAAGGGCTCTTCGGCAAGGCTACCCAAGGCAGGCTTACTCCCATTGCCCAAGCTGAGGGACCTGCTGCGACGTCTCCCAATGACCTGACACTTCTCGGAACTGCTATTGGTTCTTTCCGTGAAACATTTGCCTTTATTCTGCGGCAAAGCACCCATGAAGAGAAGGTTTTCCGGCTTGGGGAAGATGTGTTCGATATCGGCCCGCTTGTCAGTGTCCGCCGGGAAGGGGTCGAGATTCAAAGTGGCGATTCCCGTATCAAGCTGCTGGCACCGACGGAAGTTCCGGGTGAGACGGCAGGAGTTCCTGTCTCTCCTCCTCAGAATGGATCACTGGCCAGCAAGGTGTCTCCCGGCAGCTACATAATTGATCAGCGTGCTCTTAATGCCGCCCTTGATAATATCGGACAAGCGATGACTGACGCCCGCCTTCTTCCCAACTCGGCTGATGGCAAGGTGGAAGGTTTTAATGTTTCCGAAGTCAAGCCGGGCGGTCTTTTCGCCATGGTAGGAATCAATAACGGGGACACACTTCTCAGTATTAATGATTTTGCTCTTGATTCACCGGAAAAGGCAATGCAGACGCTGGTTTCTCTGAAGGGTCAGAACAGAATCAAGCTTGATTTGATTCGCGACGGGCGTCCGACGACTTTTACGTATGATATCAGATGATCGGGCAACCGTAAGTGTTGGGTTCCCTCCCAGACTTCAGGTCCCGTGAAATTTGTTGGAGGTTTTTCTTGAAGAAGCGAATTCTTACTTTGGTCGCAGCGATTACTTTTTCGGTTTTTTTACTTATGCCCGGGTATGGGTACGCTAAGGGAATCGTCCTGAACTTCAGTGATGTCGACATTTCGACAATGGTCAAGTTTATCAGCGACCTGACCGGGAAAAACTTCATCATGGACGAAAAAGTGAAGGGGAAAATTTCGGTTTTCTCGCCTTCCAAGATCTCTGTTGACGAGGCCTTCAGTGTTTTTACCTCGGTTCTGGACCTGAAGGGTTTTTCCGTTGTCCAGACGGGCAAATTTTATAAAATAATGCCTTCCAGTGCTGCCAAGCAATCGGGGATGAGGCTTCTTTCCGGTTCTGATCGGGTGCCCATCAATGAAACCTACGTTGCGCAGGTAATTTCCCTGAACCGTATGCCATCCAAGGATGCCGAAAGTTTTCTGAAACCGGTTGTGTCAAAGGATGGGTATGTGGCGTCGTTCGGTCCTGCAAACTCGCTTCTGGTGGTGGACTCGGCGTACAATATCCAGAAAGTTCTCGATATAGTAAAAGCCCTCGACAACGACATGAACCGGGAAGGGGCTGAGTTGGTTTTTCTTCAGCATGCCTCTGCCGATAATATTGCAAGCATGGTTCAGGAATGGTTCTACGGAAGGGATCGGACCACAAGATCGTCCCAGCAGAACCAGAGTGGCAGTGTCGGAGGTTTGCTGGTTCCGGATACGCGTCTCAATGCTGTGCTCATTTTCGGAAATGACAAGGATAAGGAAGACATCAAAAAGCTCATCGCCCTTGTGGATGTGGTCCCTCCGATTTCCAGCAGTAAAATTAATATCTACTTTCTTGAGAATGCCGATGCCACCGAGGTTTCCAAGGTGCTGGAGGGAATGTTCAAGACAACCTCTACTGCTACGGCCACGGCGGCAAAGGCCAGCACTCCTCAGCAGAGCGCTTTTGAGGGCACCAACATCAGTATTACACCGGACAAGGCAACAAACTCCCTTGTTGTCATGGCATCTCCAACCGATTTCCAGAATCTCTCGCAGGTGATAAAGCAACTGGACAGGCGGCGGCGTCAGGTCTTTGTCAAGGCCCTCATAGCCGAGGTGTCACTTGACAAGCTCCGGGAGATAGGAACCCAGTTGGGGGTTGGCGGGGGCGGTTCTGATGGAACGATTGCCGCTGCAGGAGTCTTTGATCCGTTCAACTTCCTTGGTGCCAGCAACGCCCAGCAGCAGGCAGTTGTTACAATACTTTCGGGTTTAGCGAACAATGTGAACTTCTCCGGAGTACTGAATCTTCTTGACCAGAATGGAGCGGTGAATGTGCTTTCCACTCCAAACATCCTTACTTCGGACAACAAGGAAGCGGAAATTTTCGTTGGTGAAAATGTGCCGTTCCTTTCTTCAACAAATCTTTCATCTACCGGTCTTTCGCAACAGTCCATAGAAAGAAAGGATACCGGTATTACCTTGAGAATAACCCCTCAAATCACGGAAGGGGAATACATAAAACTTGATATTTATCAGGAGATATCCGCTGTCAAAAGCAATAAAGGCGATGCTACCGACCTGGTTACCACGAAACGCTCTGCCAAGACCTCGGTGGTGGTGAAGGACTCTGAATCCGTAGTAATCGGTGGGCTTATTCAAACCCGTGATGAAGATACCATCAGCAAGATCCCGTTTCTGGGGGACATCCCTCTGCTCGGCTACCTGTTCAAAACCACGTCCACGACACGGGAAAGAACCAAT
>JAQUHM010000391.1 GCA_028683595.1 Geobacteraceae bacterium
TTTTGTCTCTTCCGGCCCATGGCCAGAATGCCGACCTGGAAGATCTCGTGCTGGGCTACAGTATTGATCAAGCCATGGGGGGTGCTATCGACTCCGGGCTCATCAATGGCGGTGTCGTATTCATCGGGAGCAGTTCAGGAGAACTCTTCCTGCGTGCGTACGGCAGACTTTCTCCTGCACCTGACGCTCCCAAAATTGCATTGGACACCGTTTTCGACATCGCATCCCTCACCAAGGTATTCGCCACGGCGCCTTCTGTGATGAAACTGGTCGAACAGGGAAGGGTGGGCCTTCATGATCCTTTGAACAAATGGTTTCCCGAGTTTGCCGGCACGGACAAGGACACTATTCAGGTATTTCACCTCCTGACGCATACTTCGGGGCTTGTTGATTTCTCTTTCTCAGGATGCAATACGGTGCAGGGGGTTGTGGAGAAGGCAGCTCATCTTGAAGTCCGGGCAAAACCAGGAGAAAGGTTTAAATACGCCGATATAAATTTCATTCTCCTGGGAGAGTTGGTAAGAAGGGTCTCAGGGATTGTGTTGGACAGGTATGCCCTGGAAAACTTTTACATTCCGCTCGGCATGGCGGATACTCGCTTTATCCCATCCGAAGAACTGCGGAAGCGGTGTGCCGCTACCCGCACAGATAATGACTGCCTGTTGTTCGGGACGGTTCAGGACCCCAATGCCCGTATTCTTGGCGGGGTCGCCGGTCATGCGGGCCTTTTCAGCACTGCTGCCGATCTTTCCCGCTTCTGTATGATGGTAATGGGTGGCGGTGAATTTTCCGGCAAAAGGGTTCTGACGGAAAACACGGTCCGCCAAATGAGATCCCCCAACTTTTTTCATGGCAATGAGGTCATCCGGGGGCTCGGCTGGGACATCCTTTCTTACTATTCATCTCCCCGCTGTAACAGGTTTTCCTGTGCATCTTTCGGACATACCGCTTACTCGGGATGTTCTATCTGGATTGATCCCGACCTCGATCTTTTTGTGGGCATCCTTGTTTCCCGCAATGATTATCGTAGAATCGGGGACTTCAATCATTTGCGTGGCACCATTTCAGCCCTTGCCGCGGATCTTTTCTCAAGGCCAACCTATCGAAAATGCCGGGAAAACCCGGGAAAAGACCTCAGGTAAAAAACTTGACACAGACAGAGGCTTTGTGCTAGGTTTTTCGCGATTTACGTGTATCCAGCCCGTTTCTGCATCAGGTGTTTCAGACGTTTTCACCTTTCCCGCCGGAGGACATTCCATGGGCACTACCCTGTTGCTTGCCGATGACAGTATTACAATCCAGAAAGTTGTGGGAATCATTTTTGCCAACGAGGACTATGAACTGGTCGTTGTTGACAATGGTAATTCCGCTCTTGAGAAGGCGAGAGAAATCAAACCCGACGTGATGCTCGTGGATGCTCTTATGCCCGGCAGAAGTGGTTACGAGGTCTGCGAAGAGGTCCGGCGTGATCCGGTTCTCAAGAGGATACCGCTTCTCCTTTTGGTTGGTGCATTTGAGCCATTTGATGAAGAGAAGGCACGAATGAGCGGTGCGGACGATCATATTACCAAACCATTTGAATCCCAGAGTCTGATTGATAAAGTAAAAGCCCTTGTCGTCTTAGCCTCATCTCGAGAGCCGGAAGTTTCCCCGGTCTGTGAGGAAATTTCACTGTCGGTAGCTGAGGAAACACCTGAAATAAGTATCCCTGAAGCTTTTGAAGTTCCGGCAGCAGCCTCCCCGCCGGAGAGCCCGGTGGAAACAGGTGATACTTCGGCCAAACTTTTCGACTCATTCAAAGGTTTTGTCCATCTCGGAAGTGATGCCGCAAGACCGAAGGCAGCGGGTACGGCAGTCAGCTCGCAACCTGAAGTTCAAGAGCCTTCCGTTATGGCTGAACCCGAAGGGGTCATTCTCCTTTCGTCGGTGGACATTGTCGAAGCCACGGCAGAAGATGATCCGTGGGGAACTTTTTCTGAATTGGTGGAAGAAGGAGAAGAAATATATTTTGGGGAGGTTCTCGAAGAATCGGTTGAAGAGCAGCAGGACAGTTCTCAGCCAATTGAGGAGATAGAGCCATTTGCCCTGATGGATGAGGAATCACCAGTCGGTTCTTTCGGATCTATTTCTCTGCAGGACGAGCCGGTTGTTTCCCAAGAAGAAGACCTCGCTTTTCAGGATGAGACCGGTGTGGACGAAGAGGAAGTTCCTCTTGAAGAAATTCCTGCAGTTTCCCTGTCCGACAGGGGTACCATTTCCCTGGGAGATTTTTCTCCGGTCCATGAGTCAGAGACAATTGCTGCGCCGGTTTCAGAACTTCCAGAAGAGCAGTCAACGGAACTTTTCGGATTTTCTCCTGAGTATACCGACCTGCCTTTTGCCCAGGAGGAAGAGTATCTGCCCGCGGCAGAGGCATTCCCTCCTGCGGAAGATGAGTCGCTACCTCCATCCGCGTCAGGAGCAGAAGATGCCGTCACCGTCACTGAAGAACAGCTGGCAGCCGCCATCTCCAAAATATCTCGGGAAATCATAGAAAAAATTGCCTGGGAGGTTGTTCCCGATCTCGCCGAGGCTCTGATTAAAGAGGAGATTCGGAAGATTAAAGAGGGAATGGGAAGATAAAAGTTTTACCCGCTCATCCTGAGAGGGTTATGCACGAACTTTATGGGGATGTTACATCCCCATTTTCGTTTCTGAAGCCCGGTTTGCAGTGACGGATTTCCTAGGTAAAATCCCATTTGTTACATCCCCGGAAAATAGGTAGTCTGGTTCCCATTAAGGAAACTTTTGATTGGATATATTTTGCTGGTTTCTGCTTCGAAAAGCATTTTCGCTGAAAGAGAACAGCCTGTGACAGAGGTATGAATTCTATGATAATGAAAGAATTGGCCAAGGCATATGAGCCAAAGGTGGTTGAGGAAAGGTGGTATCGGGAGTGGGAGAATGCCGGCTGTTTCCACGCTCAGGTTCCCTCGGATAAAGAATCATTCAGTATTGTTATCCCACCTCCTAATATTACCGGCGTGCTCCACATGGGACATGCTCTCAACAACACCCTGCAAGACATTCTTTGCAGGTGGAAAAGGATGTCCGGTTGCAATGTCCTCTGGATGCCGGGCACCGATCATGCTGGAATTGCAACCCAGAACGTGGTCGAACGGCAACTTGCCGCCGAGGGCACAAGCCGGCATGAAATCGGCAGGGAAGCCTTTATCGAGCGTGTCTGGAAGTGGAAGGCTGAGTCTGGCGGTCAGATTATCGGCCAACTGAAGCGACTGGGAGCTTCCTGCGATTGGGAGCGGGAACGTTTTACCATGGATGAAGGTCTTTCAACGGCGGTACGCGAGGTTTTCGTGCGCCTCTACGAAGAAGGGCTTATCTACCGGGATAACCGACTCATTAACTGGTGTCCCCGCTGCCATACCGCCCTTTCTGACATAGAGGTGGAGCATGAAGACCAGAAGGGTAGCCTCTGGTACTTCCGTTATCCGGTTGTTGACTCCGATACCTGTCTGGTTGTTGCCACG
>JAQUHM010000065.1 GCA_028683595.1 Geobacteraceae bacterium
GTCCGAGCAATAATGGCAAGCGGTTTCACCAAAGATGATGTGGCTGCTGAGCTACTTGAAGAAGGGCTGCTTGGCTTTATTCAAAAACCTTATTCTCTTGACGGTTTGCATAGAATGCTGGCAAGCATCTGTCAAAACATGCCGCCAGTCATCGATTCCCAAAAGTCGTAAGGAACCAAGTATGATATCTCCTGACAATACTCCTTCAAAGCTGCTGCGTCGTCGCACTTTCATGATTATTGCAGGCTCGCTATTGCTTTCCGGATCCGTAGCGCTTGGTTTGTACTTTGCCGTCTCTGCCTACTTCCTGAATGATGCGGAAGAGAAGCTCAATAACGTGCTTCTCTCTCATCGCGCTTTTCGCTTATACATTCAAGAAGTCTTGCATCCTACCTTTTACAATGCACGAGACACAGGCAAACTCTCCCCTGATTTTTATTCTCCGGAAATTTTATCATCGTCGTTCATTGTCCGTTCCTTGCATAGCTTTTACAATACAGAACGGCAGAAGGAGCATCTACCGGAAATCTATTATAAGATGGCTTCCAATAATCCACGCAACCAGGTTAATCAGGCCGATGCCTTCGAGAAATCATTGATCCGGATGTTTAATGAAAATCGGAATATTGCCGATTATCGGAAGGTCGTAACGATTAAAGGGCATAAGTACCTTTACTATGCAAAGCCGTTCCTGCCAAACGACAAAGCCTGCCTGAGGTGCCATGGAAAGAGAGAGGATGCTCCCCCCGGGCTTCAGGCACTCTATGCCGGTGAAGGTGGGTTTAATGAAAAAGATGGGGTAATCAGGGCAATCGAGTCCATGCGGATGCCCATACATAATGAAATATCTGCGGCACTGATTGTGACAATTTCCGTTGCGGTTGGTCTCACTGCTATGCTTATCCTGTTAATCTTTAACGCCCGTTTACGCAGCCTGGTCCAAACAAAAACGGAAGGCCTGTCGCAGGAAATTGCCGAACGCAAGGAGAGGGAAATAGAACTGGAAGGCAAGAATGCGGAACTCGAACGCTTCACATATACCGTTTCTCATGACCTAAAGAGTCCACTCATTACCATCAAGGGTTTTGCCGGTTCACTCCAGAAAGATATTAAAACTGGACGCTACGATCGCTTTGTTGGTGATCTGAAGAGGATCACTGCTGCGGCTGACAAAATGGAGCTGCTGCTAAATGATCTGCTTGAACTTTCACGCATAGGACGAATGACAAATCCTCCAACAGAAGCAGATATGTCAGGAATAGTTCAGGATGCCCTCTCAAATCTCGAAGGACTTATCAGCAGCCATGCAGCCACGGTTAAAGTCCAAACCGACCTGCCAATGGTCACCTGTGATCGCAAACGGATTGAAGAGGTTGTACAAAATCTGGTGGAAAACGCCATTAAATACATGGGAAGCCAGCCGCACCCGGAAATACTTATCGGTACGCGCCCTGAAGAGACGGAAACAGTCTTTTTTGTGAGGGACAATGGTATCGGTATCGAGCCCAAATTCCACGAGACCGTCTTTGGTTTATTCAACAAACTTGATGCTCAAGGCGAAGGGACAGGCATTGGCTTGGCCCTTGTCCGGCGAATAGTTGAATTTCATGGTGGGCGAGTTTGGGTGGAGTCCTCTGGAAAAGACAGCGGAACTACCGTTTGCTTCACCTTGGGGTTAGCGCCAAAAGCTTTGCAAGGCTGAATTACATCGGGGAGATTGCAACAAAGAAAGCTTTTCTCCACAATCTATCTCTGAAGCATGAATCTTCCGCTTAAACTTCAAATGATTCCTTCTCCCCAGGGAGAAGGAATCAGCGGAAGATCCGTGCGGGACGATTTGCTTACTTGACAATAGGCAAATAATAAAGATCAAGGGGTTACGGAATAAACCGTAACCCCTTGTTTTTAATGGCGCGCCCGGAGAGATTCGAACTCCCGACCGACGGATTCGAAGTCCGTTGCTCTATCCAGCTGAGCTACGAGCGCACAAAGATATTTGTAGACAGGGGTACTGCAGCTACACGCAGAGTATGAATCCGGATACTGTATCCCAAGAACGGAAAAGAAATCAAGTTCATTTTGCTCTCGCTTGTAGGGACAAAACATTATGCTATTCTTTCCCCATGCTTTTGGAAATGCACTCCCATACCAAGGAACATTCACGCTGCAGTTCTATCCCCGCGGCAGAACTGATCCGCCAGGCCTTTGCCAAGGGGCTGCAGGGTATTGTCTTTACCGACCACCACTACCTCTGGAAAGATGATGAGATTCTTCAGGTCCGCCGGTCAAGTGCCGTTCCGGACCACTTCCTGACCCTCTCCGGGCAGGAGGTGGCTACCCCGGAGATTGGCGATGTTATCGTGTACGGAGCAGACATTCTGTTCCCGCACCGCACTTCACTCGAAGAGATACGCGAACGTTGCCCGGCAGCCGCACTGGTTTGGGCCCACCCGTACCGCAAAGGAAGGCGCCCCGATGATGCATCACTGCTTCTCCCCTTCTTGGATGGTGTTGAGATCTTCAGCTCGAATCACTCGGTGCTCGAAAACAGCCGGGCTCTCAGGGACTGGCACCGACTGCGCTTCACCGCCATTGGTGGCACCGATACCCACGGAAACGGCTATGCAGGACTCTATCCCACCCTTTTCGACCATCCGCTAGACGGAGTGAAAGAGCTTGCCAACGAGATCAGGAAGGGGCGCTGCCGACCCTTTCTGAAGGAAATCCCCCGCTCCGGAGCCGGCAGCCTGGTAACTGAAGTGACCTTTGGCGCCAAAGGGTTCGACGAGGTTCGGGAACGGATTATCATCAGGAACATTACCAGCCACCACAAATGGGATAAGGCCGACCGTGCCTTTCACATTGCTGAACAGCTCGCCAGGCAAGGTTTCACGGCCGGACCCTATCGGGTTCCCCTGCCCATCGACCAGGAACACGACTCCATGACCCTCATTGAACAGGGCATCCGGGGTAAATCTCTCTTTGATAAAATACTTTCCGCTTCGCGGGAAGACGGCCTGAGATATGTCCGCATGGCTGCCCACTGGCTGGCCAGACTCCATGAATGTCGCCTCACCCTCACACCTGCCAACGAGTTTCTGGACCGTGAGCCCGATAGACTGGAAAGGTATCTGGAACGTTTCACCGCCATCAACCACCCCCACGCCCGAAGAGCGGCAGAAATCCTGTCCGCCATACAAAAGGAGGAGCAGAGACGCTATGCAGACAACCCTGACCTCCTCGTTCAGGGGCACGGCGATTTCCACCCAAAAAACATCCTGATCGGACAGGACATTCAGGAAAACAGGGATACCCTGTTCGTCGCCGCCATAGATTTCGAAAGTTCATTACGTTTGCCTCCCGCCTTTGACGCTGGATGTTTTCTGGCCCAGTTCCGGAATCAGTTTTTTCACCATGAGGAGATCATCCGAGATTTCCCCGAAGAGGTATTTATCAATGCATACCGGGAGGCTTCCGGGATCGTAGAGGATGATTTCCCCAACCAGGTGGAACTCTTCCGTGCCCGAGCAAACATGAGTATCGCCGCGTACCTCATTAAACTCGGCCTTGGCGACAGTACCGATCTGTGGAGAGTTCTCCTGGAAGCGGAAAAGGCCCTGACAGGGCGATGAAACCAGATAATTTTCCGTTTTTTCTGTGGCATGGCCGCGTTTTCCGGCTATACTAAGGTATCAGGAAAAAACTTTAAGGAGGATACACCTCATGATAAGCAAAAAAATGGTTCTGGCACTGAACAAGCAAGTCAATAACGAGATCTATTCCGCATATCTGTACCTCTCCATGTCGTCCTACACCAATTACATAGGACTGAAAGGTGCCGCAAACTGGTTTATGGTGCAATATCAGGAAGAAATGATCCACGCCATGAAAATCTATGACTATGTCAACAGCCAGGGAAACCATGCCCAACTCACCGCCATCCCCGCCCCCCCGGCTGAATTCGGAACTCTTCTTTCCATGTTCGAGCAGACCCTGAAGCACGAGCAGTTCATCACTAACTGCATCAACGAACTCATGGATCTGGCAATCAAGGAAAAGGACCACGCAACCCAGATCTTCCTTCAGTGGTTCGTAACCGAGCAGATCGAAGAAGAAGGAAACGACAACGATATCATCGCCAAACTGAAACTGGTAGGCGACAGCCCGCAGGGACTTATGATGGTTGACAGGGATCTGGCGGCACGCGTCTTCACTCCCCCTGCGACAACTGCCGCGTAAAGTCCCGGCTCGCAGGAAAGGATAGTTCGATGAAAGTACGACTCTGTGACAAAAACAAGGGAAAAGCCAAGGTCGCCAAGCGGCTTGAAGAAGAACTCCCTGAACTGGATGTCAAGATAAAGAAGTGCATCGACTTGTGTGGTGACTGCGGCAAGGACAAAATTGCCCGGGTTGATGGGAAAAAGGTTGTGGCCGACGATGCCGACGAACTGGTGAAGAAGATAACTAAAGCCGCGAAGAAAGCGTAAGTTCAAAGTTGGCGAAACGGTTTTTTAGTTGAAAGTGTAGGTATTGAGACGACCGCTGATGCTTTTCTATAAGCTAGACCTGCCAGGTTTCCGAAAACCTGGCAGGTCTAACCTGAAACAGTCGGGGCATAAAACACGATCAGCAGAAGAATGAATTCAGGCAGGTGGAGTTGCATAAGACTCCCCTGCTTCTTTTATTGCCCGACATTTCGCACTTTTCAGCACAACCAGTGCACAATCCCCACTCGGCAATTCCTCTTCATGTGTTTCGACACCCCAGCCGGAATAATTGACAATTTTTATCGGGTATGCTATTCGGTAAAAAAACAAATTGTCGCCATAATTATGGTCAACAAAAGGGGCTTCCATGTTCAAAAGGATGCGGGAGGACATACACGTAGTATTTGAAAGGGATCCGGCTGCACGAAGTGTGCTCGAAGTAATCTGCTGCTATCCAGGATTACATGCCATCTGGCTGCACAGAATTTCCCACTGGCTGTGGATTCATAATGCAAACTTCCTGGCCCGGCTGGTTTCCCATGTGGCACGCTTCCTGACCGGGATCGAAATCCATCCGGGTGCCACCATCGGCAAAGGTGTTTTCATCGACCACGGCATGGGTGTCGTGATCGGCGAAACCGCTGAAATCGGAGACAACGTTACGCTCTACCATGGCGTAACCCTGGGCGGCGTGAGCCTTGAGCGTGTCAAGCGCCACCCCACGATTGCTGAAAACGTCGTCATCGGCTCAGGCGCAAAGGTCCTCGGTCCGTTCACTGTCGGCAAAGGAAGCAGGATCGGATCCAATTCGGTTGTCATCAAAGAGGTACCTCCCAATTCAACGGTTGTCGGCGTACCGGGCAGGATGGTTATGGCCGCAGAAACACGCGCGGAAAAGACCGATCTGGAACATGGCAAAATGCCAGACCCGGAAGCCAAGGCAATCGCCTGCCTCTTCGATCAGATCAGGGAACTTGAGCGGAAATACAATGAGCTGGCGCAGGACCATGAGGCTTTGAAACGGCACATGAATGGGTAGTTCTGAGATGGAAGAGAAAAAAAGCAGCCCGAAGCGAATAGCTGTCGCCATGAGCGGAGGGGTTGATTCGTCGGTTACCGCGGCCCTCCTGACGGAGCAGGGGCACGACGTGATCGGTATTACCATGCGGGTCTGGGACCCATCGACATGCGGCGTATCCGAAGAAAATGCGGAAGCCAGTTGCTGCTCGCCTGACGATGTGCGAGATGCCGGCCGTATTGCCGATCAGCTCGGGATCCCCTTTTATGTGGTCAATTTCGAGGATGAATTTCGTCGACTCGTCATCAACGATTTTATCAGTGAATATTATCGAGGCCGGACACCAAACCCCTGTGTCCGCTGCAATGAGCTGGTCAAGTTCGGCCTTTTGCTGGAAAAGGCCCGGGAATTGGGCGCCGATTATCTGGCAACCGGCCATTATGCACAAGTGAAAGAGGGTGATGACGGATTTTTCCATCTACTGAAAGGACTTGACCCGAAGAAGGATCAGTCCTACTTCCTCTTTGCCCTCTCCCAGGAGCAACTGGCAAGGACCCTGTTCCCCCTCGGCGGGCTGACAAAGCCGGAAGTCCGCGCCCTGGCATCCCGCTTTGAACTCCGCGTTGCCGAAAAGAGCGAAAGCCAGGAGATCTGTTTCATCCCCGATGATAACTATGTCCGTTTTCTCGAAGCGGAAAAGGAATCGGAAAACCTTTCCGGTACGATCGTTGACCAGAAAGGAAACGTGCTCGGCCGCCATCATGGCACCTATCGCTATACGGTGGGACAGAGACGAGGGCTTGGCATCGCCTGGAAAGAACCCCTCTATGTCCTCGGCGTTGATGCAAGAACCCATGAAGTCATCGTCGGGCCTCAAGACGAACTGAACAAAAAAGGTTTGACAGCCTCCGGCGTGAACTGGATGATGCCAAAGCCAAGTACGGAATTTAATACCAGCTGCCGAATCCGCTATCGTCACAAGGCGGTAGACTGTCGCGTTATTCCTCTGCCGGACAACCGGGTCAACGTACTTTTCACAGAGAAAGAAAAATCGGTAACCCCGGGCCAGGCGGTTGTTTTCTATGAAGGAAACCGGGTTCTTGGCGGGGGTTGGATCGAAGAAGGACTATGAAGAAAATCTCCTTTGTAACCCTCGGCTGCAAGACAAACCAGTTTGAATCCGCCGCCATGACGGAAGCGGCCCGCAAGGAAGGCTACCAGGTCGTTTCCGCGGGAGAAGCGGTCGACATCTGCGTCATCAACACCTGCACGGTAACGGCCAGGACCGATGCCGAGTCCCGCCGCCTCATCAGGAGGGCACTTCGGGAAAACCCAGCCGCTCGAATCGTTGTGACCGGCTGCTATGCCCAGATTGCCTCCGATGAAATCAGCACCATGCCCGGCGTAGCGCTGATCATCGGCAACACCGAAAAAAGGGAACTGCTGCAGCTGCTTAAAAACCTTGGCGAAGAGCAATACATCAAGGTAGCCGACATTTCCCAAGTCAATGAAACCGGACCCCTCATACTCGATACCTTCGCGGAACACACCCGGGCTTTTCTCCAGGTGCAAAACGGCTGCGACTCCCGTTGCTCCTACTGCATCGTTCCCCATGTCCGGGGTCCCAGCAGAAGTGTGAACCTTGACGATGCACTGGAAGGCATCCGGACCTTTGCCCGGCAAGGCTTCCAGGAAGTGGTGCTGACCGGGATACACCTGGGCGCTTTCGGCCTCGACCTCTCTCCGCCGACCAGCCTGCTGGAGCTCCTCTCAGTCGCCGAAAAGGAAAGGATAGTTCCCCGTCTGCGACTCGGCTCCATCGAACCGACGGAAATTTCCACCGAGCTGATCCAACTCATTGCAACCGGGCAGACGATCTGTCCGCACCTCCACATCCCGCTTCAGAGCGGCGATGACGGAGTGCTTGCGGGAATGAACCGTCCCTACACCAGCAACTTTTTTCGGACGCTGATTGACAAACTTACCGCGGCCGCCCCTTCTCTTTGTATCGGCACCGACATCATCGCCGGTTTCCCCGGTGAAACGTCCGAGGCATTCGATCGTGGCTACCGTTTCCTGGAAGAGCTCCCCCTCGCCTACTTTCACGTCTTTCCCTTTTCCTCCCGGCAAGGCACACCGGCGGCAACGATGCCGGACCCGGTTTCACCGGCGGTGATAAAGAAACGGGCCGAAGCGCTCAGAATCCTTTCTTCCAGAAAAAAGAAGGCGTATTTCGAAAGTTTTCTTGACAGGGAAGTCCGGGTGCTCATCCAGGAAAAACGAAAAGACGGAAATCTGAAAGGGCTTTCCAGGAACTACCTTTCCGTATCGATCCTGGGACACAACGCACCGGTCAACACCGAGGTAACCGTAAGGATTACCGGGATAGATAAGGACCAGCTGATCGGCGTGGCAGTTCCCTAGTCTTCACTGACAGGGAATTCTTACCTGCGGAGATTCTGGTCCAGCAGGTAGCGGGGCTGGACATTTGACAGGGCTTTCAGCATACTCCGTTTCACATGGGGATTGTCCTTTTCCAGGGTATTGAGGAGTTCTTTCATCTTCTGTCGCTGCAAATCAGCGACACCGCAGACAGGGCATTTGCAGCAGACGATCGGATAACCGTTTCCTTTGGCAAAGGGTTTGATATCCTGCTCTTGCACATAAACAAGCGGACGAATAACCGTAGTTTCTCCGTTGTCGGCCAGCATCTTCGCTGCCATTGCCTTCAATGATCCAACGAAAAACTGGTTCAGCAGCAAAGTTTCAATAAAGTCGTCCATGTGATGTCCTAACGCCAGCTTGTTGCACTTAAACTGCTGGACCAAAGCATACAGAGCACCCCTCTTGAACCGTGCACAAATGGAACAGTACGAAGAGCCGGGCCGCCTTTTCTCCTGAATAATCTCGTAATGGTTGGTTTTTTCCATATGGTAGGTAAAACCGTGGTGGGAAAGATGTTCTTCGATGATGTCGGCACGATAGCCGGGATAGCCTGAATCAATATTGACAGCCATGATTTCGTAGCGAACCGGAGCCCTTTTACGCAGTGCTTCCAGAACGTGCAACAGGACGTAGGAATCCTTCCCCCCGGAAACCGCCACCGCAATCCTGTCGCCCTCTTCTATCAATCCGAAATCAGCAATGGCTCTGCCCACCGCATTCTTTATTTTCTTGTACAATTTTTCCTCTGCAAACACTTCCATAACCTCTCTTCGGTGTAGTTTCCACTAAACGTTCGGTAGCATTACTTCCTTACACCACCCCACGAACCCAACCCAATCGCCTCGCTACACCGTACCGGAAACCAAGAAAAAATGTCAAGTATCCCGATCGGGAATTATTCCCGCCGATCGCTCAGATCGTCACTTGCCCGGAATCCGCAGCTCTGCTATTGTAAATGCAAAAACAGTTCACCAAACACCATACTGCTCCGTAGCCAAAGGCCGCCCAGGAAATGCCCCACACCCGTTATCAAACCATTGAGGTCGCGGTTCCCCTCCCCGTCGATCGAACATTTCACTACAGTGTTCCGGAACCACTCAGGAGTTCGGTCCGGACGGGGGTCCGGGTACTTGTCCCTTTTGGTCGCAGAAAAGTAACCGGTTATGTGCTGGGGCGTGCAGTAGATCCTTCCGGGGAATTAAAAGATATCATCGAGGTCCTTGACGCCGAACCTCTCTTCACCAACCGGGAGACTGCCTTCTATCGCTGGATTACCGCCTATTATCTGTACCCGCTGGGGGAGGTAATAAAAACCGCCTTGCCCTCGGGTATCAATATCGAGAGCCGGCGAAAAAACGTGACAAATGATGACGGTTCGATTTTCACCCACGAGCATCTCACCACAGGCAAAGGCATTCGTCGTGAAAAGTTCTACCATGCAGCATCAGGGGCCGCGGACGCTTCCGGAATTCGAGGAGCGGGTGCCCGCATCCTGCTTTTTCTGCTGGAAAACGGTGAAGCATCCCGTGCAAACATTTACGAGCAGTTCCTCAACCCATCAGCACCCTTGAAACGTCTGTCGGAACTTGGGCTTATCAGCGTAGAAGAACGCGAGGTCTATCGGGACCCGTTCCGCGAAGAAGATGTTATTGCTGAAACATACTTGTGCCTCAATGATCATCAGGCTGCAGCCTTTTGCAGAATCGCGGAATCTGTTTCCGCGGCTGAGTTCTCCCCGTTTCTCCTCCATGGCGTCACGGGAAGCGGCAAAACGGAAGTCTACCTCCACGCCATCGCCCATACCTTGGAGCAAGGCAAGCGAGCCCTGGTGCTCACACCGGAAATAGCCCTGACTCCCCAGTTGGTACGAAGGTTTCGCGGGCGTTTTTCCCAGGGAATCGCCGTTCTCCACAGTGGACTTTCCGTTGGAGAACGCTACGACGAATGGCGCCGCATCCGGCGCGGAGAGGTTGCCATTGTCATCGGAGCTCGCTCAGCGATCTTCGCCCCACTTGAGAATCTCGGCATTATCGTGGTGGACGAAGAACACGAGGCGTCGTACAAGCAGTCTGAAGGGGTTACCTACAATGCCAGGGACCTGGCCCTGGTGCGGGGAAAACTGGAGAAAACAACGGTGGTGCTCGGTTCGGCCACACCCCTCATCACCACCTTCCATGCCGCCAAGGAAGGCCGGATTCATTACCTCCCTCTTCCGGAACGGGTCCAGGGTCGGCCAATGCCGGAATCAAGGATACTCGACATACGGAAGCTGAAAGGAGTCACCTTTTCCCCGGAATTGATCGCGGCCATTGCTGAAAATCTCGAAAAGGGCGGGCAAACCCTGCTTTTTCTCAACCGGAGGGGTTTTGCAACATTTCTCCTCTGCAAGGACTGCGGTCATATCTACCGCTGTCCCAACTGTTCCGTCACCCTGACTCACCATCGGGCAAAACAGCGGCATTTCTGTCACTACTGCGACTACTCTCTCCCTGCTCCTTCAGTCTGTCCCGAATGTAACGGCACGAATATCGGTCTTTTCGGACGCGGCACGGAACGTCTTGAAGACGAGGTAAGGGAGCTGTTTCCCGATGCACGGGTAGCCCGAATGGACAGCGACACCACCAGCAGCCGGGGCGGACATGCCCGCATCCTGAAGCGCCTGGAAGACGGCAGCATCGATATTCTCATCGGCACCCAGATGATCGCAAAGGGGCACGATTATCCCGGAGTGACGCTGGTGGGAATTGTTTCGGCAGATGCAACCCTCAATATTCCCGATTTCAGGAGCGCCGAACGCACCTTCCAACTGGTCAGCCAGGTCATGGGTCGGGCAGGCAGGGGGGACTCGCCGGGAAAGGTGATCATTCAGGGGATATCGTACGACCACTATGCCCTTCTCAGGGCCGCAGCTCACGACTACCAGGGATTTTACGACGAGGAAATTGCCTTCCGCGAAGATGCAGGCTACCCTCCGTTCTCGCATCTGGCAATGGTTGTCATATCAGGCACAGCAGAAAAGGCGGTTGAAAAGGGCGCTCAGGATGCAGCACGCAGTCTGCGTGAAGAGCGAGAAAGCCTGAAGATACGGGCGGAAATCCTTGGCCCGGCACCGGCACCTCTCGCAAAGGTACGAGGCAGGTTTCGCTGGCAAATTCTGCTGAAAGCCCGAAATCGTACAGAGTTGAAGCGGCTCCTCCACACCTTTCAGAGGAACTGGAAGCCCCCGCGGATTTTGCGGACTATCATCGATGTTGACCCGGTGGATACACTCTGACATTTTTTTCCGAAACATATCAGCCGGTTCCATAGGATGTTTTCTAAAAAAGCACCAACTGTCCTTGACGAAGCACAAATTAACGAGAAACTTTTATCTGGACACAATGAAACAGTTCTATGAAATAGAGTCTTCAAGCTGCAAATTTTCTTGTAAAAGGGGATGCAGATGAAAAAGGCTGATACGAAAAAAGTTCAGAGCCCCTCATTACCTAACACACCACGGTGGGTACGTTCGAAAAAGGAAATGACGGAAGAGGAAGTTGAAAAGTTCAAGAACATGAACTGGGAATGGTACTATAACTGTTATCTTTACCTGGATGAACCGCTAGAAATAATGTGTAAGGTCTGCGGGGGACTGAACAACTTTCTGCCAAGGGAAATGACGAAAAAATGTTTACACTGCGGCATTGAATGCCACCGATGTGAAAAGAAGGAAAATATCGACATTAAAACTTTTCATCCGGAAACATGAAGGCAAATAAAACTGTTCTCCGTCCAGCGGCGATATCGGCAGTTGTAACATGACCTGACCTCATCGGCCACACACTCCTCCTCCACATCTTCACGAAATGAGACACATTGAAGAGCCTCGTTTGCAGCACCTGACCAGTCACTCTGCCCACCCAAATACTCTCTGCAACCATTTTTAAGAATTTTCCACACTATCTTCTGCCTCCTGCGAAGTTGTCCGGCCCTGTATCCACCCGTCCGTCCCATCTCCTGACTGTCACAAATGGCAACACCCGCCCTCGGGAGCAGACCATCCCTACAGCGGAAATGATACCAAACTCATATTCCCTTGCCCAATGCTGTGTATTTTGTTATATAGCGTACCACGCTATAAGATCAAGAACTTCTTGTAATCTGCCGTTGAGGGCAATCACATCGGAAATTCTTTTTTCCATGAAGCAATTCTGGAGGATCATCATGAAAACAGCAATCCCCCTGTTTCTTTTAGTATTTATTATGTTTTTCTGCTGCTCGCCGGGTATCGCTTCTGCGGCCTATCACCACATGGGCGAGTCAGACACGCCAAATTTTCTCCAGGCCTACCCTGATAAGGCGGGCACGAAACTGGATAATTGTATACTTTGCCACCGTGGCGGATCATATTCCCAGGCAAACGGAAAAAAAATCGACCTGGGAAGCTGCCAATGGTGCCACCACACTTTCGGCTATGACGGGAAGGGAGATATCAACGCCACTCTCAACCATTTCGGCAAGGAATATCGGGCCAACGGTCGAAATGTGGCAGCCTTCCGGACTATTGAAAAGCACGACTCGGATGGCGACACCTTTTCCAATATCGATGAAATCCTTGCAGTGCGCTATCCGGGTGACCCGAAAGACGACCCGGCAAAGGTCGTCGCCCCCTATCGCGTTTTCACCAGGAAACAACTTCTGGCAATGCCGCAACACAGCCAACTACTCCTGATGAACACCGCAAAAGCGGTCGATGCCTATGCCGAATTCTCCGGAGTGCCGGTGGAATATCTCCTCGCAAAAGCAGGGATGGAGTCCTCTGCGACCAAAATCACCGTCTACTCCCCGGATGGTTATGCCCAAGGGCACCCACTGGAGGCCGACAGTTCCAGCGATCCCTTCGTGAAAGGGATATATCCCGCAGCATTCTACTACTACAACATTGTTGCCGACAAGGACAAAACCTCCGGGGGGTGGTGTGATTACCGCTCTCCTGCCATAAAGGGCCTCAGCGATGGAGCAGCTATTCACGTTCACGACGGCCTGAGACTTTTGTTGGCCCTTCGTTCCGAAGGAGAGGATCTACAGCCGGGAAGCCTCGGCTCTGCCAACGCGCTGGCAAGGGACAGCCGGGGACCGTTTTGCCTTGTAGCTCCACAGAAAACTCCCGGCCCGCCTGACCAGCCATCCAACAGATCGAGAAAAGACGTCATATGGCCGTACGACCAGAATCTCGACCATAATGGCGGCTCCTCGACAAAATGCGCAACAATCATCAAGGTCGAACCCCTGCCTGCCGGGACCACCGATATTGATGTTACGGAAGCGGGTTGGGCCTACATCGAGCAGAAAAAAATCATTATTTACGGGGCGCTGCAGGGCCCGAAACCCGTTATGCCCGAAAACGGAGCCAGCGGAATCCCATGGAACCCGGTACGGTTCTCCTGGGAAAAAAGCCCGGGGATTGAACCGGGTGATATCACTGCCTACCGGCTTGAATACACACAGGATGACCCCTCGCAAGAAAAGTGGGAATCCGTGTCCTTGGCAACGATGAAAACTGCCCTGGTTCTGAAACCGAACACGGTCTACTACTGGAGGGTAAGGGATCTTGATAGAAACGGAGGTACAACAGTAAGCCCGATTCACCACTTCACGACCGTGAATTGACTCTCGTCCCTTTTCTCGATCAATCCAGGAAGATTTCTTTATTTTACGACCAGCGGGCCGCTGATCGACACGGTAAACTGACGTCCACCAGACGAAAAACGTACCCGAGTTGGCTGAATTTCCTCGACTGTAGCTCCTCCCACCTGAGCGCCTTCCTGCACCAGGTCGCCATTTATCACGGCCCTGCGGGCAGAGGGCGCATCCTGCCAGGCAATTCCCGAAACCGTAAGACGGGACCCACCAGAACCGGAAACTTCCATGGAAGGCTGTGCGGATCGTTTTTTGAAATCCGCTCCCGAAGACCTGTTTGCTTCCATCCGCTCTCTTCGCGACATCCTGTTTGCCTCAACGGGATGAGATGAAGGTTCATCCTCCACTGCCGCCACAGGTCCGACCGGAGTAGCAGCAGGAACCGCCATTTGCGGACGTTGTGAAGCGGGAACCTCCTCCGCAGTAGGAAACTTTTGCTCTAAATTCATGGCAACGACTTTCGATTGATCTCCGGCACCATGCCTGTGCCACAAGAAAGCTCCTGAAATACCGAGCAGCAGCACCAAACCGAGAGAGACAAGAACAACACTGACCGGAACAGAGTGCCTCGCCTTCCGCATCACCTGTCGATTTTCCCTGACAATCTCATCCGAAATTTTGATGTCTGCGTTTCTTCGAGCGGCTTTTTCCTGCTCCAGTTTTTTCAGGGCATCCAGAATGAAACTCATAACGTTATGATTCCCCTTTCTCTACAAGTCTTGGCACCTCTATCAATTTGCCGGCACGATAGAGGAGAAGGAGAGTTCTGTCCCCAACAATGCCATCCACCTCGATGCCACGGGCAGCCTGAAAACGCTTGACCGATGCAAGCATTTCTTCATCAAACTGCTCTGTTGGAAGCCCCCGGTAAAAACCTGCTTTTTCAAGGAGAATCTTGAGACTTTTTATTGACTCCCCGCTGTCACCCAATCTGCTGACAAGCGGCAGATTCTGCACATTCTTCCAGGGAAGAAAGCTTCGACCGGTCCAGAGCTTTTCAAGCTCGCTGCTGCTGATGGTGGCGTGACCTTTAAAAGGAGGGGCAATAACCAGGAGACCTCCCTCCCGGCCAATCAGGGACAGGTAGCGCTGCCCCTTTCCCTCGGGCAGGGAAAGCTCAAGGATGGCGGGGTAATCCAGGCGGAGTAAAGCCCCCAGGTTCCCCCTGGTACTGAAAAGCCTCAGCCCGCTCCTGTCG
>JAQUHM010000392.1 GCA_028683595.1 Geobacteraceae bacterium
AAAAGACGGCAGTATGCCTGTCGAGGGGTACTCTCACAGGCAAAAATCGTAGCAAAGCGCATCCTGGAATTCATCGATTGCTTCCATGGCCAGAATTACTTCACTGAATTGCCATATCTGTTCAAAAAGACTTTTCAGTGATACCTGCCCGGTTCCCTGCTCCGTTTTTATGAAATTCGCCATGTTGTCAAAAAAGTCTGTCAGAGAGAGAAAGGTTCCTATCGTTGCGAGCGAGCGGGTGAACCGTCTACTGTTGAAGTAAAGATCCAGGAGTCGGGAAATATCCTCGATGTGTCCAATTTCGTCGAAGGAAAGGTCAGGTGTGCGCAAAACCGTGTAGGGAGGGGTTACGGAAAAGGCATACTCTTCACGGACAGCGATCTCGGTCATGGGAGAACCTTTGAGAATTTTCAATGGTTCGACCTGGATATGATGAGGGTTTACGGGGAAAAGTCGTCCGAGGGAATCCATGAACCCGCTGAAATTTTCCCCCGGCAGTCCGGCTATCAGGTCCAGATGGACTGTTACCCCGGTTTCTTCCGTAAGTCGTTTCACATTGCTCAGGAGACGGTCAGTGTCACTTATTCTGCTCACACGTGAAAGCGTCTCCTTGCCGGTTGCCTGGACACCAATCTCGAACCGGAACATTCCTGACGGTACTTTCGCCAGGGTCCTCAGGTTTTCTTCTGTCAGCAGGTCTGCGGCAATCTCGAAATGAAACGTGCTTGACTTGTTGTGCGCGAGGATGAATTCCCAGATTCGATTCGCCCGCCCTGCATCGTAGTTGAAAGTCCGGTCAACCAATTTAACTACCTGGATTTCCTTTTGGATAAGGTGGAGGATATCAGAGTGTATTCTTTCCATGGAGAAAGACCGGACTCCGTTTTCACGCGATGAGAGGCAGAATGCGCAGCTGAAGGGGCAGCCTCGTGATGTTTCGTAGTAGACCAGCGGTTTGGAAGTGTCCACCAGGTCCATGACGAAAGGGGAGGGGATAGTATCCAGATTTTTGATGGTTTCCCTTTCCCGTGCAGTAACGATATCTGTCTTGTCTCGATAGGCGATGCCCGCGGGAATCTCGAGTGTGGTGACGGGTGAAGCTCCTTTTTTTGCCAGGATTGCAAGAAATTCCTGCCAGGATTTTTCACCTTCCCCGCAGACTACAAAGTCAAAGGCACTGTTGTCCCGGAGGAACTCTTCCGCGCAATAGGACACCTCGGGGCCTCCTGCGACCAGAAGTGTTTCAGGGCTCACCTTTTTCACGTCTGCTGCAATTCGCGTTACGGATTCTACATTCCAGATGTAGCAGGAAAATGCTACGACATCCGCTTCCTCACGTATGATTTCATGAAGAATTCCTGTGCGGTGTTCGTTGACGGTAAACTCCCGAATGATACTCCGGACTCCTTTTATTCCGCTTGTTGCCGCTTTCAGGCAGGGCAGAGCCAGCGAAGCGTGAATAAATTTTGCGTGTAGGGTTGTCAGAAGGATTTTCATGGAGATTATTGTAGCGGAGATTGCAGGTCATGGACAGCAGAAGTTAAATTTATTCTGCAAGAGAACGTGGGCGCTGCATTAGTGCCAGACCTGCCAGGTTTTGGGAATCTGGCAGGTCTTACAATAAAGAAAAGAGGCCGACGCAAAACAGGGGGATTTCTTGCCGGAATCCGCTTTTTTTGCTAGGGTTGTGGCGGAGGTAGTATCATGCAAACAAAATCAATACCCAAGCTCCTGTATGCGGATGCAAAGGGAAATATATACGATCATCCGGAACTCTGCATGGCGGGGATGAATGGCCCTGTAGCAGTTCTTCCGGAATCTGTGGAACTCATACCTCTTCCGGAGGGAAGCAGGATCTTTACGATACCCGACACCCCACCGATGGCGTGGGACGAAAAGCGCAAACAATTTGTGACCCTAGATTCGGTCAGGGAAGGGAAGCGCAGGGTGCCGATCCAGGCCGTCTCCGCTTTCATGGCGCCCGGCTATGTTCGGACGCTGCTTCCTGCCTGTGATTACAGCAAGAAAAAGGTGCACCTTCCCCTCTGGTCCTACACCGCTGTCGGCTGGGACGAAGAACGGGACTGTTTCGTGGTGGCGGCCAGCCGGGTTGATACCAATGACAACTGGAATCCCTGCAACTACGACGACCGGAAGCTTGATCCGCTGGTGAGGCGACTTCTCGCCGAGATGCCCAATAACCGGCTTCTGGAGCAGTTGGCGCGCTGTGCCCTCGACTATCATTGCTTTGCGGCGAAAAACCTCTTCTATCGGCGCTGGGAAGCGCCCCTTCCGACTTCTCCGGCTTGCAACTCGCGCTGCCTCGGCTGCATCAGTCTCCAGCCTTCCGACTGCTGTCCCTCAAACCAGGAACGCATCAACTTTGTGCCGACGCCGGAGGAGATAGTCGAACTTGCACTTCCTCATCTGCAGCAAGCCCCGGAGCCTATCGTTTCCTATGGGCAGGGGTGTGAAGGTGATCCGATCCTGCAGGCGGATGTGGTTGCAGAGGCAACGAGAAGTCTCAAAAAGGGTACCAGTCGGGGTACGGTGAACTTTAATTCCAATGGTTCCATACCGGACCGAATCAGGATGCTGTGCGATGCCGGGATGGATTCCATGCGATTTTCCCTGAACTCGGCGCAGGAGAAATACTATGATAAGTATTACCGGCCGGTGGGCTATACCTTTTCCAATGTTGTCGAATCGTTGAAAATCGCCAAGGAGAGGGGGTTGTTCGTGATGATCAATTACCTCGTATCACCAGGCCTGAGCGATAATATTGAGGAAGTAGAGGCTCTTCTGAGGCTTATTGACGATACCGGAGTGGATATGATCCAGATGCGGAATCTATCCATAGATCCCGATTTTTACAACCAAAGAATGGGGCTTTTAGGGAAGGGTATCGGCATGTACCGTATGCTGCAAAGGATAAAAATGGAGTATCCCCGTATCCAGTACGGGTATTTCAACCGAACAAAGGAAAATTTTTACCCGCCTGACCTGGAACGGAGTTGGCCCATCGATCCTCACATCTCCACGAAGTAATTGGTCCACGCTTCGGAGATGGCTTCTTTACTCATCTTTGGGGGATTGCGGTAGTATCGCGAGTTTACGATGATTTGCTCGATAATGTCACGGGGGTGACAAGCATTGAGCTTGATGTCGTTTTTCCGGTAGAAGGTATTCATCAGGTAATTGAATGTTTCTTCAACGAATGAGATCTCGTTATCCTTGCAGATCTTGCGGAAAATGGCCTCATATTCCCTCTCCGAAGGATGATCAATCTTGATCTTGTAGGGAATCCTGCGTAAAAAAGCCTCATCAACAAGCTCTTTTGGCTCGATATTGGTGGAGAAAACCGTCAGCATGTCAAAGGGGATCGAGAATTTCATGCCGGTATGGAGGGTCATGAAATCGACTCTCCGGTCAAGTGTGACGATCCAGCGGTTGAGAAAGGTTTGCGGTTCCATCTGCTGTCTGCCGAAATCGTCGGCGATAAAAATCCCGTTGTTGGCT
>JAQUHM010000066.1 GCA_028683595.1 Geobacteraceae bacterium
TTGCGCGGCATGTCGGGTACCTTCACCTGAAACCCGGTCACAGGTCGCGGAATGAAGCCGTATATGATTGTCGAAGCAGGAAGGTTAACAAGCACATCGAGACCGCCATCAGCCGCGTTCTGATCACCCCCGGCGGTTACTGCCGACAAAGGTAATCCAAACCGTCGAAGCTCTGCCTCACATAGTAAGGCCACGAGCCTTCGCAGGTCGGTATCGTTCAGTCGGGCGATATGTTCGCCGGTAATATCAAACATTTGTATGGGTGACCTCTTTCTTTACGATGGTTGGAAAATCATCACATCAAATGGAGAAAAAACAACATTTCTGATGCTGCTTTGTAAATCCCTTATTCTATTATCTCGCGTGCCAAAACCACATATTTTCTCACATCTTCGGATAGAAAATAAAAAACGACAGGGATATGAGCGCCAGTATCCAGGCTCCGGCCGGCACTTCTTTCATCCTGCCCGTCAGTGTTTTGAATAACGGCCAGACGACAAGCCCGGCGGTGATTCCCACGCCGATGTTGTAGGTGAAGCTGATGAGCACGATGGTAAGGAAGGCCGGGAGCAGTTCGGTGAGGTCGTCGAAGACGATCTTGGTGAGTGGGGTGATCATGAAACTTCCGATGATGATCAGGGCCACTCCGTAGGCATGAGAGGGGACGGATGTGAATAGCGGAGAGAAAAACAGCGCCAGCAGAAACAGCCCCGCTGTCACAACGGAAACGAAACCGGTTCTGCCCCCTTCTTCAATCCCTGCGGCTGATTCCACGTAGGCGCCGGTAGTCGTGGTGCCCAGGAGTGGCGCCATGGTTGTGGCAAGTGCGTCTGCCAGCATCGGTTTCTCGATTTCAGGGAGATTGCCGTCTTTGTCAAGCAGTTCGGCCCTGGCCGAGAGGCCGATAAGGGTGCCGATAGTGTCGGCGAAGGCCATGACGAAGATGGTGAGCACCACCGGCAGGAATTTCGGTGTCAGCGCAGAGGAAAGGTCAAGCTGGAGAAAGATCGGTGCGGGGCTGGGAGGAAGACTGAGGATTGCTTCAGGGACTTTCGTGACGCCGGACAGCATGGAGAGAAAGGTTGTTGCCAGGATGCCGATCATGAGCGCCCCCCGGACCTTCCAGAGCATCAGCAGAACAGTGAGCAACAGTCCGCATAGTGCGAGAATGACGGAAGGCTGAGCCAGGTTTCCGAGCCGGACCGGAGCGCCTGGAACACCGAGAACGACAATCCCGGTTTCATTCAGGCCGATAAAGGTGATGAACATGCCGATTCCCACGGCGAAACTGTATTTCAGCGAAGTGGGGATTGCATCGGCCAGCCAGCCGCGAATCTTCAGGACGGTAAGTACGGTAAAAAGGATACCGGCGATGAACACGGCACCCAGGGCTTCTTGCCAGCTAAAGCCGAGGGCCTTTACTACCGTGAAGGAGACAAAGGCATTTTCTCCCATGTAAGGGGCGATGGCAAAGGGGCGTTTGGCATAGAGGCCCATGACAAGCGTCCCGAAAACCGTTGCCAGGATGGTGGCGGTGGTGGATGGACCTCGCGGGATGCCCGCCACTTCCAGGATGGCCGGATTGACTATGATAATGTAGGCCATGGTGATGAATGTAGTGAAGCCCGCCAGGGTTTCACGGCGGTAGGATGTCTGGTGCCGGTCGAAGGAAAAATACTTCTTCATGGATTTAGGTGTCCTTCCCGTTTTGTTGGGAAAAAGCTGAGTTCCAGGACGTTCCTGTCACCCTCTCTGCGGTAGGTTACGTCATCAGTAAGAGATCGGATGAGAAAGCAGCCGACTCCGCCTATCTGTCGCTCCGCGATGTCAGCGCCGAGATCGGGCTCGGTCACGGAGAGGAGATCGAAGGGAACTCCCGTGTCCGTGATACCAATGCGGAGGAAGCTCTTTGCCATTTCGCAGGAAATCTCGATCATGCCGCACTCATTATGATAGGCATACTTGCAGACATTGACGACCGCCTCTTCAACGACCAGTTCGATTGCGGTGAGCCTGTTTTCAGCCCAGTCGAGCTTGGCAACGCAATCGGTCGCAAAACGAATGATTGCCGGAAGATTCTCTATTCGTGCCTCTATCTGTAAAGTTTGTGTAGACATTGTTCTCAGCTGATGCTCTGCAGTGCGGAATCGAGAGTGTCATGAAGCTCGAAAAGGGATCCGAAACCGGAAATCTCGAAAACATCCTTTACCGGACCCTTGATGCCGGAGAAAAGGAGCATTCCTGCCTCGGCTTTGAGGGTCTTTGCGATTGTAAGAATGCTTCGGAGTCCTGCACTGCTGATATAGGTGAGGTCACTGAAATCGTTGATGAAGGTCTTTCCCCCTGCGGCAAGAAGTTCCCGCAGCCGCTGCTCATAATCAGGGGCTGTCACGGCATCCAGTTTTCCGCTGACTGATACAATTGTTACCGTATCTACTTTTCGTGCCTGTATTTCCATCTTTTCCTCCTGAAATTGTGTCTATTCAGCATAATCTGAACCATTGGCAAATACGTCTGTCATCCTCGACTGATTCTATCGGGGATCCATGATTTTAATAGTCTTGATTCCCGATCACACCCTCGGGAGTGACAATTTTGAACCGTGCTGAATAGTTACCTGAAATTATGAAAATAAATTTTCTTCAGATGCTGAAAAAATCCTTCAAACGTGACATGAGGGAAGCATTAGGGCTTCCGTCGCCGGGGGAAGTTTCCGGCAGATCTTTCGAGACACGGGGCAGGTCTTCCCAGAAAACAGGTTCTCCGGCTTCTATCCCGGAGACGGAACGTACTCCCGGGAACAGGGTTTCAAGAATAAACGATCGGGAGGGGACAGTATTTTCTTTCACGTAAATATCGATCTCCTGGAAAAAGTTGCCGGTAAACTCCTGCAGGGAGAACGGTATGGAAAGTACGCTCTCCAATTCCGGGAGGCATTCCTCTAAATTGTCCCAGAGAATTGACGAAAACCAGCTTTCAACTTCTCTCCATGTCTCTTCATCAGGCGTCTCGATGATGAAAAGAAGCGAGAAGTAATGAGCGTCCGATTTTCCATCTTTCGGTTTGGACACCTTGCAAAGGCCTGATACGGATGTGCCCTTTCCCGTGGTTGCCCGAAAATCGAAAAAAGCCAGCATCTCTTCCTTGTTAAAAACTTCGATGAACTGCTGGTGCAGGTCAATGCGGGTGTGCTTTCCTTTCATGATCTGTTGCCCCCTTGGCTCATTGAATAGCCATATGGTTCTTGTCTGCTAGGATTCGAATGTGAACCTTCCTGCCCGGAAAAGGCAGATGCAGGCGTCTGCCACATCAGGATCATAGGATGTTCCCCGGTTTTTTTCGATTTCGTCCAGTGCCCTGTCGATACCGAGTCCGGGGCGGTAGGGCCGATGGGAGGCCATGGCCTCAACCACATCGGCGACACCCAGGATTCTTGCCTCAAGGGGGATTTCTCCCGCATCGGGCAGTATCGGGTAGCCGGAGCCATCAACCCTCCGGTGGTGTTGGAGTACGAACTGGGCTACAGGCCAAGGGAAATCGATGGACGCAAGGATGTCATGACCGGTCTGCGGATGTATCTTGATGAGGTTGAATTCGTGTTCAGATATTTTCCCCGGTTTGCTGAGTATTTCCAGGGGGACGGCTATCTTTCCGATATCATGGAGGAGCCCTGCGATCCGAAGCCCTTCCAGTCGGTTGCTGTCGAAGCAGAGGTATTCGGCAATGGCGCAGGATAGCTCCGTGACACGTCGTCCATGGCCTGCCGTATAAGGATCACGGTGCTCCAGTGTCGATACCAGCGAAAGGACCATGCCGTCGAGCATGCTTTTGGTGCGAGCGTAGCTTTTTTGAAGCTCATCGATTTTTTGCTCGAGTTGGAATTCCCGGGTTTCAACCTTTACCAGCATCATGCCGAAGGATTCGGCAAGGTCGGTAATGTAGGGAGGAGCGGACCCTTCGCGGGTAAGCTCGAAAAAGCGATCCTTTTCTCCGTCCTTCCCTGCCGCAATTTCCCTGCAGACCCGGGTCAGTTCTCGGAGAAGCTCTTCCGGGAGTCCGTCAGTCACGACTCGGTCCCCTTTCTGCTTTTTCCAGGTCTTGTCCGTGATCCTGGCCCAGGTTGCCTTGTGCGAATTCAGCATTTTCAGGAAGTGCAATATGCAACTCGAGTGCCCTGTCAAGATAGAGGTCGGCATCGTCAATCCGGCAGTCCAGCAAGTGCCCGCCGACTTTACGATCGGCGGAAATGAAGTGAAAATGGTATCCGGGGAGGTTGACCCCCCGGGCAAAATTCGGAGTTCTGAATCCAACGATTGTTCCGGTAATAGTGCTGAACTGGAAGACCGACTGCTTGCTTGCCGCTTCCGCAAGGCCGGGGTACGGTTTTTGTTGCGCGGGAACGCTGCGGACCTTGATGGCGGGAAAGGTTCCCTCGATTCTGATGGCATAAAAATAGTTGTGCGTCGGGAGCATCGTATCCAGTTCCATCATCAGGCTGTTGAGGTCCCGTGAGCCGGAAAGGGGAAGTTTTGTGCCAGGGGAGAAGAATTTTACCACGGCAAAGGGAGTCTTGGCCGAGTCATCAACCGGGAAAACCGTTCCATCCGCCTTTGCCTGGTAGAAGGTCCCATCAATGGCGATCATTTCCCCATCCAGAGAGTCAAAGGTGCCGATCCCGAAATTGCCATGTCTTTTCAGCTCTGCAAAGGTAGTGGTGCCGTCGTAAATGCCAACGAGGAGCGCATCGATAGTTGATGCCTGGTAGAGGGTATCCGTTCTCCGCCCGCAATGGGAGCAGCCTGCCAAAAGTACCAGGATCAGAAGCGGGAAGAGTGCGATCAAGCGGCTTGGTTTCATCTGTATTCCTTTGTGTTTTTGACAAGTTTTTATGGTACTTCTGTTTGGCGGCCAGAGGGAATTCCCCTTCATACGGTTTTGTGCCGGATTTGGGGGACAATTATTTATGGTTCGTCGACTTCTTCTTATTACCACATTTCGTTAATAATGGTATGTCTTTTAGTCACAAATTATAATTTATTTACTATTTTTACAAAGGATCACCCATCCGAGGTTTGCCTGAATTCAGCGTTGATCTTTTTCCCCCGGGAATGTATGTAAGAGGGGTTGATGTAGGCAAAAAGGGAAGGTTGCTGACGAAAACATGAAACCCTGATCCCTCTGCTCCCGGACCATACAGAGAATTTTAGCAAGGTGTGCGTGACCACCGGAGAAGTAGACGCCCCTGCATCACGGATTCACCAACTACAATGACAAGGAGAAAACATGGCAATCTGGTTTCGTGAATATACGTTACAGGAGCTCAATCATCTTATGATTGATACCCTAATCACCCATGTTGGAATTGAGTTTGTTGAGATAGGAGACGATTTCCTGCGAGCCCGTATGCCGGTGGATAATCGTACTCGGCAACCCATGGGAATCCTTCATGGGGGTGCGTCGGTCGTCCTGGCGGAAACCCTTGGGAGTGGTGCTTCCAATCTGGCCATCAATCGCGATGAATTCTATGCCGTTGGGCTGGAGATCAATGCCAATCATGTCCGTTCGGTATCGGATGGTTATGTTATCGGCACGGCCCGTCCCCTTCATCTTGGCAAAACTACCCAGGTCTGGGAAATGCAGATTCGCGACGAGGAGGAAAACCTGGTGTGTGTGTCACGCATGACGAACGTGGTGCTGAAAAAGGAGAAGTAGTTTCCATCCGGAAACGGTCCTTTTTCGCCCTGACTGCGTCAATCCGCGGTCTTGTTTGTGCGACGTACAGAAGTACGTCTCCGCACAATCCCTTGATTTTGACTCGTCAGGAGGACTCGCCCAACGGGCAGCCTTCGCTGTCAACTTTTGCAGGCAAAAGTTTCTTGTCAGAACAAAAAAATCCTCGTTTCCGAATTGGAAACCGCTAGTTTCACATCCGGAGTTTTCGGATGGAAACGAAGTAGAAAAGAGTCAGTTACGGCCACGGCGTTTTGCCTGTGACCAGCCGCCGAGTACGAAGAGGAAAACAATCCCTGCAAGGAAGCCCCCGATGTGGGCAAAGTAGGCGATACCCCCCTGTGCCGGTTCTCCGGAGTTGATCCAGGTGGCGCTGATGAATTGGAGCAGGATCCAGTAGCCGATGATCAGAAAGGCCGGAACCTCGATAAAGGTGAAGAAGAAAAAAATCGGAAGGAGGGTCAGAATCCTGGCATGGGGATAGAGCAGCAAGTATGCTCCCATTACCCCCGCAATTGCACCGCTGGCGCCGATCATGGGGATGTTCGAGTGGGGGGAGCTGAGGACCTGACCCGCAGCGGCGGCTATTCCGCAGGCAAAATAGAAGATAACGAAACGGAATCTGCCGAGAACGTCTTCGATATTATTGCCGAAGATCCAGAGAAAGAGCATGTTTGAGCCGATGTGAAGCCAGTTGGCGTGGAGAAACATTGAGGTAAAGACCTGGTACCATGAATTCCACGGTTCGGAGGTCAGATCGGACGGTATCATGGCAAACCTGGCGGTGAGTCCGCCGACAAAATGATTGATTTGAACCATGCCTCGTGCCGTTTCCACCTTCAGCGGCTCGTAGTGACCGGTCAGCCGGTCCTGGATGAATGCCAGAATGTTGGCGGCAATCAAGAATACCGTAATTATCGGAAACCTTTTGGTCGGATTGTAATCCTTTAAGGGAATCATGCCTGTAGTATAGGAGAGGAAACGATGCCTGTCGAGACAGTTTGTCTTGTGCCGGTCAGAGAGCGAGACTCGTTTCCATCCGGAGTTTCCGGATGGAAACGAGTCTCGTATATTTGAAAAACATTCTCGAAAGGGAGGATCGATCGGAAAATGACCATTTCTGATATGCCCACGCACCAGGATAATGATCATTCCCGACGTCTCTATCGTGCCCTGAAAGCGGACCGGGACGATATTGTTCAGTTGCTGGACGACCCGTCAATGGAGGTGATCAGGGCCCTTCTGAAAAATCCCGGCCTTGACGAGTCCTGCCTTCTCCAGCTCTTGAAAAGGCGGGATCTGACAGAGGATGTCCTTAAGGCGGTCTACCGGATGTCGCTTACGGATACCAGCCACCGGATGAAGGTTGCCCTTGTACAACACCATGCCTCACCGGATCACATTGTTCTGTCACTCATTCCCTACCTCTACCTGTTCGAGCTGGTGACAGTCTGCTTTCTTCCTGGCGCAACATCTGACAGGAGGCTTGTCGCGGAGCGCGCAATCATCAACCGCCTTCCTGAAGTACCTCTTGGAAGCAAGATAACCCTAGCTCGGCGGGCACCCTCCGCTGTGTTGGAGGCACTTTTGTGCGAAGGACAACCGCAACTGCTGGATGCCTGTCTTGACAACCCACGTCTCAAGCAATCTTCGATCTTCGCAATGATCAATAGTCCGGGCGCCAATGCGGAAACGATTTCGGCCGTGGCTCGACATCCCCGCTGGAGGTCTCGTCATGAACTGAGGGTGGCTATCCTGAAAAACAGCAAAACGCCGCTGATATGGTTTACTGCCTTCCTTCCGGGTTTGTCTCTTGTGGAGGTAAAGACCATTTACGCCTCGAGCCGTATTTCGGCTGCACAGAAGGCCTGTGTCGCGGAGGAGTTGTTGCGGAGGAGGGGTGGACGATAACAATGTCGTTTTGACAGTGTATTCCCGGCCAGACTATGAACCATATCCATGACTGTATCTGATTTTCTGCTGGAGATGTTCTGTTTGTCATGATCTGGACAAAAAAAGGCGGGCGCTATGAACGCCCGCAAGGATGGAAACGCTTGATACTGAATTCGAATGGAGGCGTTTCCCGGCAGAAATCCTTTGGGAAAGAAGGGGCAGGCTTCTTTTCTACAAATTGTAATGGAGGAAAAACAAGAGCTGAACGTTATATAATAAAATAGACAGCGCTTGTCAAGAAAAAAGTATTCTATCTTTTGAATACTTAGTGCATCCGCGATGATTGCGCTGAAGTCGGCAGAAGCCATTTATTGTTTGGAGATTATTTTACATTGTTTCGAATGTAGTATAAGCAGAGCTTGTGAGGTGGGCAGGAGAGTGAGGCGAGGGGCTTTCGCCCCTCACAGACCGGCAAGTTTTTCTTGCAGCTCCTGGTCTTTCGATTCGACTTCCCGTGCTATACTCTCCTTGAACTCCTTCATTTGTTGCGCAAGGGACGTGTCTGACAGTGCCAGCATCTGCACGGCCAGGATTCCTGCATTTTTAGCGCCTGCCTTGCCGATGGCCACAGTGGCGACCGGGATTCCGCCGGGCATCTGGACGGTTGAATAGAGAGCGTCAACGCCATTGACTCCGCCGCCGCCGATGGGCACTCCGATAACCGGGAGAATCGTTCCCGCTGCCATAACCCCTGCAAGGTGGGCGGCCATGCCGGCACCGGCGATAATTACTTTCACCCCGCGACCTTCGGCTTCGGCTGACAGCTGCGCTGTTTTGTCGGGGCAGCGGTGAGCAGAGGATATCCTCATTTCGAAGGGGACGCCGAACTGCCGCAGGATCTTTGCGGTCTCTTCCATGACCGGGAGGTCCGAATCGCTCCCCATGACTATCAGTACCTTTGCTGTATCCATATTCACTCCGTATGCTTTTCTTTCATAGTAATTCTACCTAGTTTTCGTCCGGAAAGGGTGCTTTTTTCCCCTAGCGGAGTCAATCTTCGGCTTTGCTTGTGCGGCGTACCGGAGTACGCCTCCGCGCAACACCTCGATTTCTTGGCCAGAAGAAAAAATCCCCTCTTTCCAAATCGAAAACCGGCAGTTTCTCATCCGGAGTTTCCGGATGGAAACTACCTAAAAAAAGCAAGGCAAGTAACGCCCTGTCTGTTTTTCAACTCAAAACTCAAAACTAACAACGGTTTTTTAGTGTTCCAGTGCCTTGTTGCCGATATCGGTTCGGTACTGAACATCTGGCCAGGTGATGACAGCCACGCCTTCGTAGGCACGGGCAATGGCCTCCCGAACCGTTTCTCCGAGGGCCGTCACCCCAAGAACACGTCCGCCGTTGGTAACGTAGGTATCGTCCTTGCTGGCGGTACCGGCATGGAAGACAAACAGGTCTTCCATGGCAGAAGCTTTGTTGAGGCCGGTGATAACATCCCCTTTCCGGTAGTCGCCCGGGTAGCCTCCGGCAGCCATGACCACGCAGACAGCAGCCTTGTCATGCCATTCCAGGTTGATGGCGCTGATGTCTCCCTGAGCTGTAGCCAGAAGAACCGGTATGATGTCCGATTTCATCCGCATGAGGAGCGGTTGGCATTCAGGGTCACCGAATCGGGCGTTGAACTCCAGTGTCTTGATTTCTCCTCCGTCAATCATCAGGCCGGCATAGAGGACACCCTTGTAGGGCCGCCCTTCTGCCGCCATACCGTCCACCGTACGTCGCATGACTTCCTTCATCACTTTTTCGTGGATTGCGGGAGTAACCACCGGTGCCGGGGAATAGGCGCCCATGCCGCCGGTGTTTGGTCCGTTGTCGCCATCAAAGATCGGCTTATGGTCCTGGGCACTGGCCAGGGGGATGATGTTCTTACCATCGGTAAAGGCCAGGAACGAGGCTTCTTCGCCCCGGAGAAACTCCTCGACAACCACACGGGAACCTGCGTTGCCAAAGGCGTTGCCGGAGAGCATGTCAGTAACTGTTTCGATTGCCTCCTCCCTGGTCTGGGCGATGATGACTCCCTTGCCTGCAGCAAGACCATCTGCTTTTACCACCACCGGCAGTCCCAGCGTTTCGAGGAAGGCGATTGCCGGCTCTATTTCTGTGAAGACTTCATAGGCTGCCGTGGGGACGTTGTACTTCTTCATCAGATCCTTGGAAAAGGCCTTGCTCGCTTCGATGATGGCGGCGTTTTGACGTGCTCCGAAGACCGTAAGACCGTTGTCCTCAAACAGGTCGACAATGCCGAGGGAAAGGGGAAGTTCCGGTCCCACCACGGTCAGCCCGATCTGTTCCTTTTGTGCAAAGGCCAGGAGCCCGGGCAGGTCGTCAACCTTGAGTGGGACATTTTCGGCTAACTCGGCGATGCCCGGATTACCGGGAGCGCAGTAGACCTTTGATACCAGTGGTGATTGGGCTATCTTCCAAACCAGGGCGTGCTCGCGGCCGCCGCTGCCGATTACCAGAACTTTCATATGTGTTCTCCTACTCCGAAATAACCGAAGATCCTTATCCTGTCCATTCTGTTAGACGGTTTTGTCTGTTTATGTCAGTGACGGAAATGCCGCATGCCGGTCAATACCATGGCCATGCCGTGCTCGTCCGCTGCTGCGATCACCTCATTGTCGCGCATGCTTCCGCCGGGCTGGATGACGGCCGTGATGCCCACGGAGGCAGCGTTGTCGATGCCGTCACGGAAGGGGAAGAATGCGTCGGATGCCATGACAGCCCCGGCTACCGGCAGGCCTGCATGTTCGGCCTTGATGGCAGCAATACGTGCCGAGTTGACCCGGCTCATCTGGCCGGCGCCGACACCGATTGTCATCCCGTCCCTGGCATAGACGATGGCGTTGGACTTGACGAATTTTGCCACCCGCCAGGCAAAGAGCAGATCGGCCATTTCCTCTTCGGTGGGGGTACGCTTCGACACCACTTTCAGCTCATTGTAGAGGGTAAGGTCCGCCTCCTGAAGGAGCAATCCGCCGGTAACCCGCTTCATATCGAGACGCGGAACGGGCTGGGTCGGAAGGGGACCACATGCCAGGAGGCGCACATTCTTTTTTGCCGCCACAATGGCGGAGGCCTCTGCTGAGACAGTCGGTGCAATGATCACTTCCACGAACTGCCGCTCGACGATTGCCGACGCGGTTGCCGCGTCCAGCTCCCGGCTGCAGGCGATAATTCCGCCGAAGGCCGATTCAGGATCTGTGCGGAAGGCGCGGTCGTAGGCGTCCAGGAGCGAGTCGCCGATGGCAACACCGCAGGGATTGGCATGTTTGACAATGACGCAGGAGGGAGCATCGCTGAACTGTTTCATGCATTCGAGGGCAGCGTCCGTATCGGCAATGTTGTTGTAGGAGAGCTCTTTCCCCTGTAGCTGGGTCGCGGTTGCGGTTGATGCTTCGTTTACACCCGGTTCCAGGTAAAAGGCCGCGTTTTGGTGGGGGTTCTCGCCGTAGCGCATCTCCTGCGCCTTCCGGAACTGGACGGTGAAGGTGTCGGGGAACAGGGCAACATCGTTGCCGGTTCGCCGTCCAAGCCAGTTGGAGATGGCGGCGTCATAGGCCGCGGTGCGCTGGTAAACCTTTACTGCCAGGCCAAAATTGGTTTCCCTGGAAACAATACCGTTATTTCCGTTCATTTCGAGGAGGACCTTTTCATAGTCGATCGGGTCGGTGATGACAGTTACATCGGGCCAGTTTTTTGCAGCGGAGCGAAGCATGGTGGGGCCGCCGATGTCGATGTTTTCGATGGCGTCTTCCAGGGTGCAGCCTTCCTTGGCCACGGTGGCCTCGAAAGGGTAGAGGTTGACCACCACCATGTCGATATTTTCGATGCCGTGTTCCTTCATCTTAGCCACGTGTTCCGGGTTGCTGCGCATGCCGAGAAGCCCGCCGTGAACTTTGGGATGGAGCGTCTTTACCCGGCCGTCGAGCATTTCCGGGAAGCCGGTGAACTCGGAGACATCCTTGACTGGAAGTCCTGCGTCGCGGAGCATCTTTGCTGTTCCGCCGGTGGAAAGGATTTCAACATCATGTCGGGCAAGATCCCGGGCGAATTCAAGAACACCCGTCTTGTCTGACACGCTGATAAGTGCGCGAGTAATTTTTGCCATTATATTTCTCCTTGAAAACCGCTGCCACAGGTGCGTCGCTCGCTTTGAGACTGCTGGATTCACCAGGCTGGTAACGGGTTATGTGAAAGATGGATAACGAAAAAAGGGAAGTATCCTGAAATGGGCTGGGACCGGATTAGTTCAGGATCACGTCTTCGGAAAGTTCATCTGTTCGAGAAAATGTTTTTCAAAGGCGGGAGTGCCCGAAAGTGGTACGACCCGGACCTGCCGGGCGAGATTGTCGACTGCAGCGAAACCCTCTTGTGTGCAGAGTGCACGCTCCACTCCTGCCAACGCTCCTTCACGGATAAAACTTGCAATTTTTACCATGTTTTCAGGGAAAATTCCAACGTTTTTTAGCCCTTCCGCCGAGAGGACGGCCCCAAAGGAGCCGGTCAGAACGACCTTTTTCAGGTCATCGACGTGCATTCCTGCGTGCTGGAAGAGAATTTCCATCCCGGCCCTGATGGCCGCCTTTGCCAGTTGCACCTGACGGATATCGTCCTGGGAGAGAAAAACGGTCGTGGCTGCATCCCGGTAGAGGATAAAGGAAAGGCTGCCGCCGATTTCAACTATCCGGTTTCCCAGGTTGGAGGAAATTTCCTCCGGCGGAAGGAGTCTTCCGCTGGAATCGATCAGGCCTTCCCGGAGCAGTTCGGAAACCGTGTCGATAACACCGGAACCGCAGATGCCGCTGGGCGTTTGGCCGCTGATGCTGGTCAGGGAAATGTGCTCCCCTTTTATCTCGACCTTCTCGATGGCGCCAGGCAGGGCAGGCATCCCGCAGGCAAGGTTCCCGCCTTCAAAGGCAGGGCCCGCTGCTGCGGAGGTGGCGAATATCTTTTCTTCCGAGAGAAGGGCCACCTCTCCGTTGGTCCCCAGGTCCAGGTAGAGTGTGTGAGGGGCTGAATGGTTTTCATCACTCCTGCAACCATGGAGGAATGCCACCAGGTCGCCGCCGACAAAACCGCCGGGAAGGGGGAAGAGGTAGACATTCAGGTCCAGCTTCCAGCCGAGGCTAATGCTCTGCAGCCGCTTTCCTTCGGAAAAGAGTGGACGAAAAGGGGGAAAGGCGAGGGAGTGCACGGGAAGGCCGAGGAGGAAGTGCTCCATGGTGGGGTTGCCGGCCAAGGCGATACAGTCCACATTCTCCAGGGAGGTTCCGGCGGTGTGCAGGAGTTCTTCAACCATTTCCTCCAGCGTACGATTGATAGCAGACTGCAGAGCGGCGAGATTGTTCTCTGATTCGCAGGCTGCCTGGAGCCGAGAGACCACATCAGGTCCGAAGGTCCCCTGGGGGTTCCTCCTGCCGAGAAAGGCGAACCGTTCGCAGGTGTTTCTGTCGATCAGGGAGGCGGCGATGGTGGTGGTACCGACGTCAACCGCTATGGCAAGCTTTTTTCTGGAGATCACACTCATTCTCGAAATGGGGAAAAAGGTTAGGGTATCCTGCTTAGAAAATGACGGTTGTTACCGTGAGCTGTTCAGATACGCCCGAGGGACCCGTTTGCTTATCCCGCAGAAAACCTCGTACGGGATGGTGCCGGCTCGTTCGGCAAGTTCTTCAGCCCGAATACATTCGCCGGTGTTGCTGCAACCCAGCAAAATCACTTCATCGGCTTCTGACACATTAGGTATATCTGTTACGTCCAGCATGATCCAGTCCATGCAGACGGTGCCGGCCACTGGTGCCCGCTGCCCCCGGACCAGAGCATCTCCCCGATTGCTGAGAGCTCGGCAGTAGCCGTCCGCATATCCCACCGGAACGCTGGCCACCAGCGTCCTCCGACCGGAGACGAAGGTGCGTGCATAGCTGAGGCTCATGCCCGGATCGACCCATTTCAGCATGGCAATACGGCTTTTGAGGCGCATCACCGGTTTTAGATCCAGTTTTCCCTGGAAGTCGACCGAAGGAATGGCGCCGTAGAGGGCAATGCCGGGACGTACCAAGTTGCAGAAAGGGAGGGTGAGGCTGACGGTCGCGGCACTGTTGGCCAAGTGGATAAAGCGGGGGGTGAAACCCTCCTTGTGGGCGGTTTTAACAACGCCGGCAAAGATCTCGTGCTGTTTCTCGGTGAAGCGGCGGCCATCTTCATCCAGTTCGTCTGCCGAGGCAAAGTGGGAGATGATTCCCTCAAGTTCTATATTCCGAAGTTTTTTCAGCTCTTTGAGAAATTCGGCCGCATGCTGGTGGTGAATACCGAGGCGTCCCATACCCGTGTCCACTTTCAGGTGGATGTTGGCTTTGCGAAAGAGCCGGGATGCAGTATTGTCCAAGGCACGGGCCTGCTCCAGGTTGAAAACAACAGTGGAGAGGTTGAAGCCGATGCACTTTTTCTCCTGTCCCGGGTAGATTCCACCAAGCAGCAGGATCGGACGGTCAATGCCCGACTTGCGCAACTGGATTCCTTCGGCAAGGAAGGCCACACCGAAGGCGGTAATGTTTAAAATCTCCAGTTCGCGAGAAATATCCATGAACCCGTGGCCATAGGCATCCGCCTTGACAACGGCGAGGATTCCGGTGGTCTTGGGGATACTTTGCCGGAGTTGAAGATAGTTGTGACGCAAAGCAGCGAGATCGATTTCTGCAAGGGTGGGACGGCTGTCCATGACCGGCTCCATTCTGGAAAACATCTTTGGTCGAATTAGTAGCATGTATCCCCGGGAGTGTAAAGACGAAAGCCTTTAAAGGCGTTGACTTTCCTGCATATTTCCGCTAGAGTAATAAAAAATAAGCCTGCTGGGGGAGTTCGAAAGAACTGAGATCCGCATTGCGGAGACCCTTGGAACCTGATCCGGTTTGCACCGGCGTAGGAAAGCGGCACCAGCGAGCCAAAGGATACGATTCCGGGAAGCCGTGGCCATGTGTCGCGGCTTTTTGCGCTTCAGTAGCAAAAAATGACAGAAAGAGGATAATCTTGCCAACTGGAATTGCATGCGGGAACAGGAGTTGCGTGATGCCTAAAGGACTCTATCTCATAACCGATCATGAAGACCACCTTCTTGAGCGGG
>JAQUHM010000067.1 GCA_028683595.1 Geobacteraceae bacterium
GGCAAGTTTTCTTGGTTGGTCACGATAATATCAACCTGGGAACCGAATGTTATCAGCGCAATTTTTTGTCCGCGAGTGACATCATCACCTTTTTTTGCATAGGGGACGATTCGTCTGACGAGCCGGGAGGCAATATGGATTATGCCGACGTCGTACCGGGAATTCTTGATAACCTGGTTTACCCGTTCGTTTCTATAGACGGCTTCAGGCTTTTTCAATGACAGAAAACTTCCGGTTACATGTTCGCTGAAGGTCATTTCTCCCTGTATCGGGGCTCTTGTCACGTGAACATCCAGAAAACTCATCGAAATCCCGACAAGATAGCCTTTCTGATCGGGAAGTATTTCGATAAAGGGTTGGGCAAGTTTGACGCTTTCTTTGCCTTTCGAGGAAAGAGGGTAGGCATTCTTTTCTATGTTCTTGACATATTTGATCACTCCATCCGCCGGTGAAACGAAACAATTCTCTCCATCCGGTGGAACCCTTACCGGATCCCGATAGAATCTGATTAGGAGAATTGTCGCTGAAAAGAGCACAACCAGAATGACTCCGGTCGTACCTTTCCAGAAAAAATCAAGTGCAAACCATAAGGTCAACACAGTGATAACCATGCCGGTAAGGAATCCGATGACGAGTCCTGCCGGAATAACGACCTTCAGATCCAATTCCCACTTCAGCGCCAGAGGAATGATGATCAATTGGCTGATTATAATGCCCAAAGCGACATTTTCCATGTTCAAATCCTGAATCCTCTTTTGCACCACATGTAGGGAGCCCAAAGAAGCTCCGCCACAAAAGGCAAAGGGTCGCGACTCGAAAAGACCGCCAGTTCCTTTTTGCCTCTCAATGTTCCAAGATAATCGACGACTTTCAGGCGGTGCTTTGCTATTTCGGAAATCGCAGTAGCTACATCACTCACTTCGCGGATCCAGGTAACCCCAGTCTCGAAGGAATCCAGCTGAACGGGATCATTGTGCAGGTCCCTGAATAAGAGAGCGGAAAAATTTACGCCTGTTTTTGCTCCCAAGGTATGCCACGCCCAGGTGCGGGGATTGATGTCAATCAACTTGAAGGTGTTATCCCTCTCGTCAAGCATGAACTCTACCTCTGAAAGGCCATAGTAATTCATCTTCTTGAGAATTCGTGTCGACAGTTCTTCCAATTGTTTGATATTGCAGGTAACAACATAGGTGCTGGAGCTTCCGAAATCCATGGGGTGCTGGCGTAGCCTCACTGCCATAATCTTAGCCTTGACAGCTCCGCTGCTGAACAGCGAACAGAAGGAGTAAAGGTTCTTGGGTCCTCCTTCGATAATCTCCTGCACCATAATTTCGGTCTTGTCTATGATCGAGGACATGTATCTGTACTTACGGAGAAGTTCCTGATGATCATTGGCCTTTATTGCTTTCAGATGCGTAACGGGATAAAAATTAGCCGTTATTGCCGGCTTTAGAATGACAGGAAAATCCAGTATCTGTTCAGACAGCTCCACTTCACTTTCGGGGAAGAAAGTTTTGGGGATGGGAACACCAATCTCCGTTGCAAGTGTATAGGTTTGCTTCTTGTCATAGGCGAGTCGGGTAATCTCCCAGGGTGGTGTCGGGACAAGATAGTGCTCTTCCAGTCTGGTCCGGTTTTTCGCAATGATATGGACTGCCATGTCACTCGTGGGGAATAAAACAGGTTTCCGCAGGTTTTCTTTTAGCGCCAGATCGGTCAGGAAATTGCTAAATTTTTCCAGGTCCGCGTATGAAGGGGATCTTCGAAATACGTCAACGTATCTCGAAAATCTGCTGATGGAAAAACCCGGATCTACGACCAAAACCCTTACACCTAGCCCGGAAAGATTGCGCGCAATCCCTAATCCCTGGAAATCTCCACCAATGATGACAGCCTCATGATTGATAGCGGGCATGGTTTTTTCTCACTTTGTGGAAAGCCAGAATGATCTGTTCCATGAGAAGTTCGGGCAATTATTCCTGCCTGGAATATCCGCGCCGGTTTATGAAATTTCTCGCAAGAACCGAGCGGGGTTCCCCACAACGATTACGTTTTGCGGAACGTCTTTCGTTACTACGCTTCCCGCTCCGACAATCGCATTTTCACCGATGGTGACGTTGCTGAGTATTGTGGCCCCGGACCCGATGGAAGCCCCTTTTCTGATGATGGTGCGTTCAACCTGCCAGTCTTCTTCCGTCTGCAGTCTGCCGCCGGGACTCGTTGCCCGGGGGAACGTGTCATTGATGAAAGTGACACCGTGACCGATAAAAACGTCGTCTTCGACATGCACTCCCTCGCAGATGAAGGTATGGCTGGAAATCTTGCAGTTTTTTCCGATGGTGGCATTTTTCTGTATTTCTACGAAAGAGCCGATTTTAGTATTATCGCCGATACTGCACCCATATAAGTTTATGAATTTGGACAGTTTGACGTTTTGGCCCAAATGGACGTCTTCCGTTATGCAGACATACTTTCCCACGTTTTCAACCTCCACGCTCAGCCTTGGGCAGGCTCACGGACCGTAGGGCTGCGTGTGTCTCCTCCATGCAGATAACGCATCCTCCGGTCTTTAGCGATGCAATAATTGCCTCAATCATTCTAACAACCCTCAAGCCTGCAACCCCGTCATTAATCGCTGTCAGATTGTTATATATACAATCGACAAAGTAATGAGCCTCCGTTTTCAGTGCCTCGACTTGCTCCAATCTCGGCACCCAGACGTCTCCGGATCGATAATTTATGCGTGCGTGATACGACTCCTCCTTGCTCTCGATTTCGACGCCCCGATCATAAACCTTCAATTTTTCATCGGCTACCAGGTCGTTCCATACCAGCATTTTTTTCTGCCCGCCTATCATTGTCATCCGTATTTTGACAGGCGAGAGCCAGTTAATGCTCATATGCGCAATCAGATTGTCCGGGTAGAAAATCGTTACATATGCCACATCCTCGAATCCGTTGATGTGGGCTGTTCCGGTCGCAGCAATCGCTATGGGATTGCTGCTGATAAGATAATCCATGATGGACAGGTCGTGGGGTGCAAGGTCCCAGACGACATTGGAGTCCTTTTGCAGAAGTCCAAGATTAATCCTGATGGAGTCGAAGTAAAACAGCCGCCCCAGTACCTTTTCATCAATAAGCTGCTTGATCTTTTTGACAGCTCCGGTGAAAAGGAATGTGTGGTCAACCATGATCTTGAGATTCATCTTATCCGCAAGTTCGATTAAATCTTCTGCATGCTGGACCGATGTGGTAAAAGGTTTCTCGACGAAGACATGCTTGCCGTTTTCCAGGGCTCTTTTGGCAAGCTCGTAATGTGTGGAGACTGGTGTGGCAATCGCAACGGCATCGATCCCGGGCGAGAGGATAACATCCCCGTCGTTTGGTGTGGTTCTGATCATTGGGTGGGCTGCCTGCGCCCGTTTGAGTGCTGACTGGTCCCTGTCGGAGATGGAAACAACCGTGGCTCCGTCAATGTCGACGAAGTTTCTCACGAGGTTCGGTCCCCAATAACCATATCCTATAATGCCGATGCGTATCATTTTAACCTTCCTCTCGGTACTTCTGAACCGTCACCAGTATCGAAAACGAGGTTGAAGTGCAGTGTGACGTTGTGAAGGCGCTATGTTCTTTGCGGAAGGGAAATATAAAGTCTGTTTCGCTAATATGCTCCTTTACCCTTGACTACAGCCCAAGGTGTTAGTAAAAGGATCTTGAAATCGAGCCAAAGAGACCATTCGTTGATATATTTAAGATCAAGGCGTACCATCTCATCGAATGTTGTGGCACTCCTGCCGGTAACCTGCCAGAGTCCGGTGATTCCGGGCTTGACCTGCAACAGTCTGTACCTGTGCCATACATTGTAGTTATCAAATTCATACGGAATTGCCGGTCTTGGCCCCACTAGGGACATTTCTCCTCTGAGGACATTCAGTAATTGAGGCAGTTCGTCAAGACTTGTCTTTCTCAAAAATGCACCTATTGGGGTAATTCTCGGGTCGTTTCGTATTTTGTAAACGGGCACTTGGACACCATCACTGTTTTCCTCGCTGGCTTTGTTTTCAGTAATAAGCTTTTTTATGTAATCGCGGTGAATCGTGTCATCGTTATCAACGTGCATCGACCTGAATTTCAGAAAGATGAATCTTTTGCCGAATTGTCCAAGTCTTTCCTGTCTGAACAGGACTGGCCCTTCCGAAGTAATTAGTATCATGATGGATATGAAAAATAATATCGGTGAAAACAACAGTATTGCTAGGCTGCTTCCGATGAGATCAATAACTCTTTTGATGAAATACCCGTGCTTCTTCATCCGGTTATCAAGATCAATATCCGGGTATAAGGTTCTTTCGAAAAGACTCAGCTTTTCTGAAGTATCATTATATTTCTCAGGGTAAAAATGAAAATCAACAGATAATGTATCCATAATCTCAGGGGGGATGTTCTCGGATAGATTCCTTCGAATTTTTGATGATATTGCCTCCCGTGCGTCCTGCGTATCTATGCTTTCGATTTCCGTGAATATCAGCCCTATCTTTATTCCATATTCATACCAGCCACATATGTCCGTCTCTCTTTTTGATGACAGCAGTATCTTTACTATATCTGTCAAAATATCAGGGTAAGAATCTGAAGAAATTATTATGTTAGTGTCAATCAATATTAAAAGAAATGGTTTTTCTGACCGGTCGGTTCTTTTTCGTTCGCGATAAAGAATGTCAAGAAAAGTATTTTCTTCAAAGATTTCATTGTTATATTTCATTGAGCGGTAACTCGTGCCGAAACCTTCCTTATTCGGTTCGTGAAGAGTTCCATTACCACAACTCGTAGTATTAAAACTATTGTGTTTCATGGCGGCCACTCTCTATGACTTATACTATGGTATGTCATTATTAATTAGTGTATCTATTCCCGAATGTTGTGAATTATTATAAGTCTTAAAGCTATTGCTCTGCACTAGTTGTTCATATCGTGAAAATGATTTATTTGCTTTGGATATAGATCTACTTACTAGAACTTATATCACTATTGTATGCATAGTCAATTAACACTAAAGTGCCAATTTGGTGTTAATATTTGCATTGAATTGCTCAGTTAGTTTCCATCCGGAAAGAGTGCTTTATCCCCCTGACTGCGTCAATCTTCGGCTTTGCTTGTGCGGCGTACCAGTGTACGCCTCCACGCAACCGCTAGATTTTCTTGCCAGAAGAAAAAGTCCCCGCTTTCCGAATCGGAAACCAGTTAGTTTATTGATGTTGCTGACAGGTGATGGCGGGGGGGGACATCAGAAGGAGTCATTTACTCGGGAAACAGATGATAATGCGCGTGATTGTCAAAAGGAGGCCGGTTTTTGTATATCATCGACACCAATTCCGAGCGATTTCTTACCTGCATTTTTCTGAAAATTCTACCTAAATGTGATTTAATGGTTTGTTCGCTCAGAAAAAGCCTGGATGCAATTTCTTTGTTTTTGAATCCCTCGACGACCAGTTCGACAATTTGACTCTCCTTATTACTGAGTTTTTCGATCGCAGTACCTGGCTTTGCGTTGTCAATGCCATGAAGAAGTACCTTTACTCTCTCATTGTCGATCCATATCTGGCCACCGCTTATGACCGCTATGGCTTTTTTCAATTGCTGAAGGTCGGAGTCACGTGACAAGACTCCGTATAGTTTGTATGCACGCATTAAACGTATGATCTCTTCCTCTTGCAATCCGGTATCTATCAGTAAAATCTTGCCGTCAGACCCGCTCTGAAGGTTATTGTTATGCAAGCATTCGTAATCGACGAGTACCACATCCGGTTTGAAGGATTTGTTCGGGAGGAGGCTCTGGTAAGCCTGCGCTTGAAAATTGCTCACTTCACAGTTCAAGGCCATGCACAGGGCTTCGGAAAACAAAAGGTTTCTGATTCCCACGAGTACTTTCATGGTTTCCCACCTTACAATCACTAGTAAGCAGAGACCCATAGCAGGTCATTACAGCCTTCGGTAAATGTTTTCTGGAATATAAAAACGCCTCTTGTTAAAAACCATCCCAAGGATATTGCCGCCGCTGTTTTCTATCTTTTCTTTCAGGTTTTCGACAACCTGCCAGCGAGTCTTTTCCGCCTCCACGACCAAGACCACCCCATCCACCCGGCGCGAAATTTCGATTCCATCAGGAGAACTGGACGCAGAACTTGAATCAATCAGAACCAGGTCATACTTCTGTCTCAATGAATCCCAGAAATCTGCTATGTTCGGTGAATAGAAGTTTAAGGGTGCATTGTCGTGATACTTTTCAATGGGACACATCTCAAGATCCATTTCATTACGGCACGCATCACTCCCTGTAGCAAGACCTTCCCTTGTATCTTCAGGTATAATGTGAAGGAAAATACATTTTTGATGGGAATTACGCCTGGAATCCATCAGGAATACCGTTTTGCCCATCTTCCTGGCAGCGATTCTGGCGAATTCACGCACTATGGTCGAGGTGCCTTCGCCCTCCTTTGCGCTAAGGAACAGAATTACCTTCCTTTCGAGATCAGGAAGACGCGTCTCGATGTTCTGGTAAAGGGCAATCATCTCATTTTCAAAATCCATCCGGGTGTCAGAGCGCAAAACTGAAGCATGGGTGGTTTGGGGCAATTCGGTCTTTGCCGTAGTCAGTTCCCGTGATTCTTTCTGTGCATTTTCCAATGCCTCATAAATTTTACTCATATTTCCTCCGGCTCCCTGTTTTTCGTGCGGGAAACAGAATCTGGTCTCCGACCAGGATTCTGTCGGCGTCATTGATGCTGGAGTTACTGTCCTTGACAAAGGTAAGAAGTTCCTTATTGCTTACTCCATAAACTTCTGCTACGAGTCGCGACAGGGTATCCCCTGCCTTCACGACTCTGATAACTGGCGAGGAAGCAGTCTCCGTGGGTTCGCGTAATATCCCGCCAGGTTCAACAGGGATACTGGATCCCTCTGCCGAAGGTTCTTTTGGCATGCTTACGGCAGGTTTAACGGTCATATTGCCGGTTTTGTGTGCCACTGCCGGCGGGACAGGGCTTTTCCTTGCATCAGATCCTGCCAGGTCTTCATTCCGGACGTACATGAAATACGAGGACAGTATAGCCAGAATTAGTGTCAAGGAGGCTAGGGCCGTTTTCAGAGCCCGTCCTCTTTTTTTTTCGGAAAAGTCAGAGATGACTTCTTTTACGACACCTGATGTTATTCGTTCCTGTTTGTAGCCAAGAGCCGTGATAAATGCATTTTCACAGAGAATATTGATGCGTCGTGGTATACCATGAGCTTCCCTGATAATCCTCCGCAAGGCCCCATCCGTAAATAGTGCGGAATTTTCAGCAGAAGCCTTTTTTAGCCTGTGAAGGATGTAGGCTCGGCTTTCTGCTGCAGTTAGGGGGTAAATTGTTGCTTTAACAGCGATTCTTTGTTGCAGCTGACGCAATTCCTTTCGTTCGAGTTTTTGTTCAAACTCAGGCTGGCCGCTGAAAACGATCTGAATAAGTTTATCCGTGGAGGTCTCCAGATTTGAGAGCATCCGGATGTTTTCGAGGGTTTCCACGGGCATGTTCTGTGCCTCATCGATAATCAGTACGACGGTGATGCCTTTTTTGTATTCCTCAATCAGCGCATAGTGGAGTTGATTAACCAACTCGAAGACATCATCGGTAAGGTCGATGATCCCCAATTCCCGGTATATCGTTCTCAGCAGACCCTGAAAAGATACATTGGAATTGAAAATATAGATTATCTTCAGCTTGCTTCTGTCGACATCCTCAAGATAGGAACGAACTATAGTGGTTTTGCCGACCCCTACTTCACCGGTTATCAGCACGAACCCTTTTTTGTGCCCGATACCGTAGATAATCGATCCCAGCGCTTCTTTGTGGCTGGGGCTCAAAAAGAGAAACTCCGGATCAGGCGTTATGTGGAAAGGCTCTTTCTTAAGATTGTAGAAGTTTGCGTACATTGTTATCTTCTTTGTCTTTATAGGGGATGGTGGCAAGAACTTTGAGATTGAGACGCTTTTCAGCAATTTCAGGTGACACCAACCCCTGCGAGTTGCGTTCGGAGAATAAGGCATAACCGATACCGGAAAGTGTGCCGAATACTATTCCCAGCAAGATGTTCAAACCCTTTTTCGGCTTGATCGGTGCAACAGGAATCGTCGCCGGCTGGATGACGCTGATGTTGGCCAGCTTGAGCTTGTTCATGTCGTCAGTGATTCTTGCCTCTTCCATCTTTTCGCCGTAAACCTGGAAATTCTTTTCATTAGTGGTCAGTTCCCGCTTCAGGTTCTGCATTTCTTTTTCGCGAAGATCAAGTGCCTGTATTTCGCTGTCGAGTTGTCCCAGTTGCACTCTCAGAGTGGCATATTTTGCCCTTTGCGCACTCAAGTCCGCTTCAGTTTTCCCCAAATCCTTCTGTGCTTCTTGATATACCGAATTGCCGGTAAGCACCTTTCTGGATATATCAGCTTCCTGTTCAGCGAGGAAATTTTTGACAAGCTGAATCTGCTTGCGGTTTTCGACCACCAGTCTGTTGTTTTCCGTATACTTGCGCAATAGTTCCTGCTGGTTGATTTCGAGGGCAAGGAGCCTGGACTTTGCCTCCACGATGATTTTGTCTCTCTCGGTTTGCGTGTACAGAGCATTCGATTTCGTAAGGGTTTTTGTTTGTCCTTTCAGATTCTCCATTCTTTTCTGCAGTTCATCAATACTGTTTCGGGCATTCATCATCTCGGAAGAAAGGTCGGTCCGCTGTCTCAGCAACAGGGTTCTCTGTTCGTCCAGTGAATAAACCTGGTTTTTCTGTTTGAAGGACTGCATATCGGATTCCGATGTCAATAGCTTCTTGCGAAAAGCTGCAACTTGTCCCTCCAGAAAGGAGGATTGAGGACTGCTGAAGACCTGAAGGTGCTTTTCCCTGAAATAATCGACCAAGAGATTTACTGACTTTGACGCAATCTGTGGATTCATGTGCTCGAAGGAAACCTGAATGACGCTGGATTTTTTTACGTCTTCAATGCTTAGATTCTTTTCGAAGCGGGCAATGGCGGCATCCATGGGCCGTATGTCGCGGGAAGGATTTTTCACCAAATCCGGATACATCTGGCTGAGTTTTACAGCTTCTATTACTCTTTTTGCCAGGTCCGGACTCTTAAGTATCTGAATCTCGGAGTTGATAATTTCTTCACGGTCCAAGGACATCATTGGCTGAGACGTTCCCACCTGGGACTGGTTTATGTACTCTCTTCCGTATTTAACGAGCAAAGTAGATTTTGCTTCGTAAACGGGAGAGGCAAGGAAGGTGGATATCGTCACCATGACTACGACGATGGAGAATATTGTGAGTATCTTGGCGCGGTGCTTGAAAAAGACGGTAAGCAGGTCTCTCATACTCACTTTCTGATCCAACTGTTTCCTCGAACTTGTCCTTTCCATAAGTAGCCTCTCCACTCCTTGAATTTTACTTGAATTGATAAGGCGGAGCGAACCGGGAAAAATTACTGACGTTTTTAATAACCACCCAATCCGTACGTTACCCCGAACGGAATTGGGATATTCCTCCGAATATACTGATCAATAAATTGGTTGATATTGGCAACAGTAGATTTCGGGACATACACAACGTCATAGGGAGCGAGAAGTATGTTCTCACTTCCGTCGGCAGCTTTTCTTATCTCGTCAAGATTCACTTCTATGGCCTGAGGTTTGTTATCTTTTGACTTGCGGATGATAAGCACTTGGCTTGCCTTGGCGGTGTCTTTTAATCCACCCGCTTCAGATATGGACTGAAGAACTGTCAGTGGACCAAGCAGTGTTACCATTCCGGGTTTGTTTACTTCACCATCAACATAGATTCTCTGCGAACTGAATGACCGGACGATAACGGTAATGCCGGGATTGGCAAGCTCCTTCTCATAGCTTTTTTCCAGTGTAGCAGTCAACTGTGCCGGGGTCAGACCCGCTGCCGGGATTTCCGACGCCAACTGCAGAGAAATACGACCATCGGGCCGCACGATGACCAAGTCGTTCAACTCGGGATTGTAAAAAAACTTGATGTCAAGTTGGTCCCCGGGCTGAATCAGATATTCTTTCAGGGGAGTGGAGGTAGCAATACTGTCCATGTGTTCAACTGAAGCAATGTTATGTGTCGTGCATGCCGTGATGAATACAGTAATTATTAGAAGCTTCACTAAAAGAGTTGACATTGTTTCCTCCTTGTTTTATATCCATAAATTTTTTGTAAAGGATGTACTAGGAATTGTAGCGCAGGCGTAATGCTTGTCAAATCGTGGGAATACTTCAGTTTGAAACCAATCGGAGGAATAAAAGTTTCCAGTATTCCGACTCGTATCGGGATCTGGTACTAATTCTTATTCCTCCAAAATTCCACAGAAAAGGTGAGAGGGGGTGGGTAAAACTTTCTACTGAATGTGTCGATTGGCTACTGATTGGCGAGGCAGGTGGCCGCATATATTGATCAACAGGGAGAAGATCGGTTACCGGTCGAAAAGATTGTTCCCGGAGCCGGTGCTCATTGAAAAAGGTGTTGACCATGATGAATGTGCGACGACAAGCTGGCTGGGTACTGCCTGTAGGATGCATTTGGCTGGCCGGACGTGTGTTTTGCCGTGAACAGACGTGAGGCAGATTCAGTAATCATGCGGGATGTGAAGAAACGTCGACCCGTATAGGATTCTGGTCAAGTTCGTTCTTTAGCTAATGAGTCGTTTGGCCCCTTTCGGAGGATATTGTAGGCGAGGTTCGTGAACAGACTCCGCGGGTTTGCCTTGATACGGGAGAAAATGGAAGACCAGGAATAGGCTTCCTGTCGAGCCTCCAGCCAGCCCTTATACAGTCGTTCCGGAGTCATTAATTTCGGATGGTAGACAACTTCGGAATGGTTGTAGCGCTTCCAGTCCTTGTGGAGGAGGCGACCTTCCTCGTCGAATTGTTTGAAGAGCGAAGTGCCAGGGTACGGCGTCAGGAGATGAAAAGTCGGGAGGCTGGGGGCGGTCTCCTGGAGAAATCTGAGGGTTTTTTCAAAGATGCTTTCGTCGTGGTCGTCGAACCCGAATATGATGGAAGTCTCCAGGACAATTCCTGCATCACGTATTTTTTTAATTAGATCGCTCTGGGATGAGCCATTAGCTGTTTTCGGATGGTTTGCATGCAGTCCGGTTACCGATTCTATGCCGACAAAAATACCGATGCATCCGGAATCCGCTACCAGCCTGACCAGTTCAGGGTCCTCGGCGAAACGGAGGTTTGCCTGGCCGCCCCAGCGGATATTGCGCTCCTTCATCCGCTCGAGAATCGGCTTGGCTCTTTCCGGGTCCCCAAGAATATTGTCATCAAGAAAAATGGTAAGCTTTTTGTCGAAGGACTGGAGTTCTGCCGCAATCTCGTCAGGGTCCCGGTAGCGGAAACTGTTCCCGAAGTAGGGGGTGACGATACAGAAGGGGCAGTCGTAGGGACAGCCGCGGCTTGCCTGGAGGGTTTGGGTCGTGAGATACCTTTTGCCGTCAAAGATTTCCCGCCGTGCCCACGGGATTGACAACCGGTTCCCTTCGGGAAGCGGTGCCCGATAAATTTTCTGGAGATTCCCTTGCAGAAGATCGTCCAGGAGCGTTTCCCAGACAGGTTCGGCTTCACCGATGACGACGGCGTCGGCATGGTTGAGGGCTTCCCCGGGGAGCACCGTCGGATGTATTCCCCCTAGTATCACCGTGATTCCCCGGTTGCGGAAAGCATCGGCAATCTCGTAGGCGCGCGTTGCCTGGTGGGTCATGGCGGTAATTCCGACGACGGTGAAGTTTTCGTTAACGGGTACAGTGTCGTGTAGTTCATCCGCCAGCGTTACTCTCCAGTTGAGCGGGGTTGCTGCGGCCACCTGTTTAAGAGAAAGGGAGGGGAGCTGAAAGTATCGTGCCCAGCCGAGCTTATGGGTGGACGGATATACCAGCAGCAGGTGTGGCTGCGATGGAGAATTGTTCATTGGTGTATTCCTTCGGATGTACCTTCCAGAAGAGTCAGACAATTGCTGAATATCAACCAGGTTTCGGTGAAGTTCTCACAGGCGTGATTATTGCCTTGGTTGCGGTAAAGGAAGAGAGAATTCATTATTGGTACCTGTTTACGTTATTAAGATTTCCGGGTAGTGAAAATCAGTTCCGGAAAACAGCCGAAACGGCTCCTTCCAAGAATACGTCCAGGGAGTGTTCGAAAGGCTGTCTCGTCGTGATACTAGCAACTTTTGCTTAACCTGGACCTGAACTTTCTTCCCTATTCCGAAAGTACTTCCAGCTCCTCCCACCGTGCATATGTTTTTTCCAGCTCGCTTTCAACAGCATGGAGTTGTGCCGTGAACAGTGATATGTCTGCCCCCGCATTCCGGTAAAATTCCGGGTCGCCGAGTTTTTCGTGGAGGGCCCTTATTTCTTCTTCCAGTGAAGCTATTCGATCCGGCAGTGACTCCAGTTCCCGCAGTTCCTTATAGGAAAGCCTGCGGGGCTTATCCGACGCGCTACGGTTTTTTTCTTTCGCCGGCGAAGGCGATCTTGGTGGTATGACAACGGATGGTGCCCGTGTCGACTGCCGGAGCCAGTCATCATACCCTCCGACAAATTCGCTAATTTGCCCGGAGTCCCCAAGAACCAGGGTGCTGGTAACGACGTTGTTGAGGAATTCCCGGTCATGGCTCACCAGGAGAAGGGTTCCGGGATAATCTACGAGTAGTTCTTCCAGGAGATCAAGAGTTTCGGCATCCAGGTCGTTGGTGGGTTCGTCCATGACCAGAACATTGGAGGGCTTCGTGAACAGCTTAGCCAGGAGGAGCCGGTTCCTCTCACCACCCGACAGAATCCGAACCGGGCTTCGTGCCCTTTCCGGGGAAAAGAGAAAGTCCTGGAGGTAACCGATGATATGACGCTGCCTGCCGTTGATGAGAACGGAGTCGTTTCCTTCTCCCACGTTTTCCTGCACGGTCTGGTCCGGGTCCAACTGTTCGCGAAGCTGATCGAAATAGAGGACCTCCCTGCGCGTGCCGAGGCGGATCTCTCCGCTTTGGGGTTCCAATTCCCCCAGCAGCAGTCGGAGCAGGGTGGTTTTGCCTGATCCGTTTGGGCCAATTATGCCAACCCGGTCACCTCGAACAATGGTAGTGGAGATATTGCTGATGACCGGTTTTCCCTCGTAACTGAAAGAAACCGCTTCCGCTTCTACCACCAGAGTTCCGGAGCGTTCGGCTTCCTGCAGCTGGATCTTTACCGATCCGATCCGTTCTCTCCTGGTTCTCCGTTCCTCCCGCAGCTTTTTCAAAGCCCTGACACGTCCCTCGTTACGGGTCCGGCGTGCCTTGATTCCTTGCCGTATCCACGCTTCTTCCTGGGCCAGTTTCTTGTCGAACAGCGCCTGTCGGGCAATTTCCGCTTCCAGGAGTGCCTCCCGGCGCTCGACAAACGTATCGTAGCCACAAGAAAACACAAACAGCCTACCCTTGTCCAGCTCCGCAACACGATTTGCCATTCTCCGGGCAAAGGCGCGGTCATGGGTCACGAAGAGGAAGGTCTTCACTTCCTTCAGGAGGAACTCTTCCAGCCAGACAATGGTGTCAATATCCAGGTGATTGGTCGGTTCGTCCAGGATGAGAATATCGGGCCGGGATACCAGAGCTCGTGCCAGAAGGGCGCGGCGCTTTGTGCCTCCGGACAGTTCGTTGAATTGGGCCTCAGGATCAAGGGTGAGCCGAGCGAGAACCCGCTCCACCTCCTGATGCAGGCTCCATCCGCCGGAATCTTCGAGGGATTTGTGCAGCTGTTCCAGGGTTTTCAGCAGCTCATTATTTCTTTCCGTGGCAAGGCGGATACTCACATGGTGATATTCAGCAAGTAGTTCTGCTGCGTCTCCCATCCCGCCGGCGACCACATCAAAGACTGTTCCTGTGAGGTTCGGGGGGGACTCCTGGGTGACGACGGCCGTTCGCAGTCCCTGTTGACGGATAATTTCTCCGCTGTCGGGGGGAAGATCTCCGGCAAGTATCTTCAACAGGGTGGATTTCCCGGTTCCGTTCCGTCCCAGCAGGCACAGGCGGTCCCCTTCCTCAATCTGGAGGTTGATCCCTTCAAGGAGTGGCGGACCTCCGAATGCCATCTGAATAGTGCGAAGCGTAAGTAATGACACAAAAGTCCTCTTATTATTATACGAGCAGGGAATCATCTTCGCCCATTTGCAGCCGTCCGTCAAGCTCCTGTCGGTTCGACGGGATAGGGATTGCGGGGGTCAGCCTTGAGGCGCATGTCAAGGATATCGAGAAGCAGGTGGGCAGCTGCCTTCGGAGGGAACCTTAGAAGGTTTCGGTGCAACTCTGGCAGGCCGCCTGGAACACCCTTGACAAGGTAATCCATGGCATCCTGCTGATCTTCAAGTTTGGAAAGCCGCGCCAGTTCGTGCTCCGTCCGGCAGTGAGTCAGTGGGACACCGTTGGCGAGACCCCATGCCATGAGCTGGAAAACCGGAAGGATGTCGGGATAATCAGTTTTACCTGCTGCCTTGAGCTTGAGGGAGGCCACAAGGTTCAGGGGCAGTAGCCGCAGGTGATCGTTGGGGTTTCTTTTCATCGAGTATACCTTTTTCCGGTAAACGTGGCGACACGAATTTTACCGTTTTCGGCCACTTCCAAAGAGGGATCCCAGTATCCCCCGAATGATCTGGCGTCCAACCTGGCTGCCGATTGCATGGGCGGCGCTTTTTGCGAAAGCC
>JAQUHM010000393.1 GCA_028683595.1 Geobacteraceae bacterium
GGCCGGCAGCTCAACGACCTGCTCTTTGATCTGGCCGACAGCGGCATGCGCAAGGTCTACGCCCATCACGTCATCGGTCTGGTGGCGCTGGGAGGCGTGGCCGCCTGGCCCCATCTGCGCCGCTACACCGCCCGCTGGCGCAACCATCTGGTCCTGGTGCTGGCGACGGTGCTGCTCTCGGTGGCGGTGGCCGCGCCGCTGGAACCCAACCGTTTTGGCCTACTGTTCATCGCCGGCCCCTGGTTTTTCCTCGGTCTGCAGGAACTGCTGCGCTACTGGCCGCCCTTTGTCGCCGGCGTCCTGGCGCCGCTGCTGCCGCTGGCGCTGCTCCTCTGGCTGCCGAAATCGCCCAGCCCCCGCCTGTTCGCTCTGCTGGCCGTGGCTTGCTGGCTGCTGCTCTACGCCGCGCTCACCGCCCTCTGCATCCAGCGGATCTGACCCCGCCGCCTTCGTCCCCATTCACCGCCTACCGCACCTGCCCGGTTCCGCCGTGATGAGTATCAATCCATCAACTAATGGATATACTGTCCCCCGAAATTGCCTGCCCCGTGGACACGGCCACCGCGGTTAGAGATTATCCAGCGGGCTGCGCACTGCCTGCCCGGGCCGATTCAGTACATGCGTGTAGATCATGGTGGTGGCCACATCGGCATGGCCAAGCAACTCTTGCACGGTACGAATGTCCGCCCCGCCTGCCAGCAGGTGAGTGGCGAAACTGTGGCGCAGGGTATGCGGGGTCACCCGCTGGCAGAGGCCGGCGGCCCGCGCCGCCTTGCGAACGGCATTCTGCAGGGTGGCGTCCTGGATATGATGCCGCCGCTGAATGCCGCTGCGCAGATCGAGGGCCAGTTGCCGGGAAGGAAAGAACCACTGCCAGGGCCATTGCGTTCCGGCGGTGGGAATTTTGTTCTCCACAGCAGGCGGCAGCCACACCCCCGGCAGGTCTGCCTGTCTGTCTTCATCATACAGCAGGCGCAGTTGCTCTCGGTGCTCCAAACGCGCCGAGCAACTGCTCCCCCGGTCGGGTTCATCGCACTGGTCGAGCATGACGGGTCTTTTCCCTTCTCTGGGTTCGGTCCTTCGTCCGCTGGCGGCAGACTACTATGACCTCTGCTGACTCCTGCCTGGGGACCAGGCATGTTGCCATGCATGGCGCTTTCCAACGGGAGCTGGATCGCATACCGGACAGGTCTCCCCGGATAAGGACGTGATCTTTCACTATGCAATCGCGGCATTTACCGTATCTCCTCAACCCGGGGCGTTGTTATGTTGTGCTGACTTACCTAGAGACTCGGCCTTGTATGCCGTTTCTGTTCGTCGACTCATAGCTTTGCGCTCCAGCTTCCTCCAGACGGTCCCTCGCGGTTCCGCCCTTGCCTTCGACTAGTATTTATGGTCCTATCTCACGATAGTACCAGGGTTTACATACAGGGGACTTGCACCCCATTAGATCACGCCCATGCCGGGCGTACACAATACGCTTAACCGACGCCGATAAAGCCCGGCTGCGGTTAGCTCCACGTTGGCCGTCGCTCCCACCATCAAAAAAGTTGACATTCGGTCTATATTAAGTACGATAAAAGGATCGGAGGTAGACATTATGAACATCACAAATGACATCAGGCCAGTGACTTACCTGAAATCAAGAGCAGCGGATTTGCTCAAACAAATTAATGACACCCATCGTCCTGTTATCATTACGCAAAATGGCGAGCCAAAAGCTGTGCTTCAAGACCCGGAAAGTTTCGAAAACATGAGAAATGCGATTGGAATCTTGAAGCTGATTTCAATGGGGGAAGAAGATATAAAGAATGGAAACATTCTGGCGCAGGAAACAGTTTTCAAAAATATAGAAGAAAAATTGAAAAAGCAATGAAGCAAGACTTCAAAGTAGTCTGGTCCGGTTCCGCCGTGCGGGACCTTGAAAATATCATTGCCTACATTGCCGAAGACAGCCCTGCTAATGCCAGGAAAATACTATCAAAGATAAAAAAAACAGCATCTGAACTCTATCACTCTCCGCATCGTGGTCGTTTCGTACCAGAGCTGCAAACTCAAGGAATCCTATTATATCGAGAAGTTGTTATTGTTCCTTGGAGGATAATGTACAGGGTTTCAGAAAATACTGTATTGGTATTGTCAGTTTTTGATTCTCGGCAAAATATCGAAGATATCTTACTGAAAAAATTGTTAAACCTGAAAATATAAACAGCCAATCGGGTAGCCGGGGGAATCTCTCCCCCAGCCCCCACACCACCTAGCATGCGGGTCCGCACTAGGCGGTTTCCATGAGCTACCGGGCCGTGGCCGGGTAATGGATGTTTACCCATAGATCTTTGATAGAAAGCAAACCTTGAACCTTGAGCCATTGATTGGTCATACCCGACTGGGTCGCCAAGGTACGCGATAATCTCCACGGGCCTTTCCGGCTCAATCCAACCAAGATGGCCGCATGCAAGAAGGTTCCGAGTTTCCTCAACTCACGAACCTTGGTACGACAGTAGCGCCACCGCTTCCAGTAGCACATGCGCACCCTGCGGCGCAGCCAGTGGTCGAGTTCGGGTATCGGCCGATACCGCTCCGATATACCGAAATATCCCATCCAGCCACGCAGGTACTCGGCCAGCTTAAACATTCGATATTCCATGGAGACACCCCAGCTCCGTCCGGTCAGCTCCTTGATGCGCTGTTTGAAACGCACAAAGGCCTTGTCCGACCAACGGATCTTGGCGCCCGTAAAAGAAAAACCAAGGAAGGTGATCTCGTTGACATGAGCCACCTTGCTCTTCTCCTGGTTGACTTTGAGCTTGAGCGTCTTTTCCAGGAACCGGGTGACACTGACCATGACCCGCTCACCCGCCCGGCGACTCTTCACCAAAATGACGAAGTCATCGGCATAACGGGCGAAACGGTGGCTGCGTCCCTCAAGTTCCTTGTCGAGTTCATCCAGGAGGATGTTGCTGAGCAGCGGCGAAAGCGGTCCGCCCTGCGGAACACCCTTGCGGGTCTCGTGCAGGCGGCCGCCTATCACCACTCCTGCTCGCAGGTAGGCGCCGATCAGCTTCAAGACGCGCTTGTCGCGCACCTTTCTACTAACCCTGGCCATGAGCACATCGTGCTCCACCGTGTCGAAAAACTTCGCCAGGTCGGCATCTTTGCTGACTCCTGCCCGGGCCTCAGACATGTTGCCATGCATGACGCTTTCCAACGGGAGTTGGACCGCCGGCCGGACAGGTCTCCTCGGAAGGTTTCGGAAGGTTTCGGGGACAGGAAGGTTTCGGGGACAGTGTATGCATCTCGGATGTAAACGTAGGAAATCTTTGCAGACTTTCCATTCTTTTCTTTGCGTGCCCAAAGAAAAGAACCCGCCGTGGGGTCTGCGCCACACCGCTAAAGAAAGGGCAGCCACGCCACTGAGACAACCCCGGTCGTCAAAATCAGCGGGGAAGGGAGAAAGCTTCTGCCTCCC
>JAQUHM010000394.1 GCA_028683595.1 Geobacteraceae bacterium
GTCAACGCAGGTACCGCAAACAAGCAGGGCAACGCCTCGCTCAACCAGATCCGCCAGTGCAGGAACAGTGGGAGCACCCTCTACTGCCACGAAAACACCGGCATTGTAGCACAAAATCGCCGTCGGAAAGGGAGATACCTCCCCCAGGGTATTTACGCATGCCTGCAGGAGTATTTTCCACAACTCTTCCGAACCGGAACCCATGCCGTGGTGGCTGATAACGATCACCGCCCCGGCCCGCGATCTATCCGGCGAGCAATAGGCCGCAGCATCGCCAAGTGAAGATGCCCCGACAAGCTTCTCCAACTCCAGGGTATACACACCCTCGTTAAAAGAAAGAACCGGAGCCATGCCGTGATCGCGCAGGAAACGGATCAGGTTATCACGGGAAGTCTCGTTATCGATCAGCACCCGGAGGCGTTCGCCTTCGGCAATCGCTTCCAGTGCCTTCTTAGCCAGCATCAATGGCTGGGGGCATCGCAACCCGCGTGCATCAACCGTAGTGATTGTCATAAAATCTCCCTCGTAGTACGTTTATCAGGACACTGCGCAGATCGAGCAACACAGCAGATCGGTTTCTGCGATCCTGTTGACCACATTGGTTTTTACAGAAATGTGCAGAGACGCGAAAGCCTGGTCTGGCTGAAGCCACATGTCCAGACTCGTGGCAGCAACCGCCTCCCTGTTGAAGATAGAACGTAGAGTGTCGATACTATGGGTTTTATAAACATATTTCAATGGCTAAATATGAGCAGAACCTGCCTTACCCAACCGTCTCGTCGTCGTCCGGCAGGAAATCGGGCGCATCCACGTTTCGAGGCCGAGTATCGATTGCCTCAAGCGTGTCGATGTCCTTGCCGGTGGAGGCACCAAACTCTTTAAAGCGGCGGGCAGAAACCAGCACCCGACTCTCCAGGGAACCGACTGCCCGATTGAAGGATTCAACGGCCCGCTCCAGCGATCGACGAAGATCACTGAAATGGGCAGCAAGAAGCGCCACACGGTCATAGAGAGTCTTGCCCAGTTCGCTGATGGCCTGGGCATTTTCGGCGATGTGCTCCTGCCGCCAACCATAGGCAACCGCGCGGAGCAGGGCGATCAAAGTCGTGGGGGTGGCGAGGATCACCTTCTGTTCAACGCCGAACTCGATAAGAGAGGGATCCTGCTCGAGGGCGGCGCTGAAGAAGTTTTCCCCGGGAAGGAAAAGCACAACGAATTCCGGGGTCGCCTTGAACTGGTCCCAATAGGATTTTGCCGAGAGCTTCACCAGGTGGACCCTGATCTGACGGGCATGATCCTTCAGCTTTTGAAGTTTCGTTTGCTCGTCCTGGGCTTCAAGAGCCTCCAGGTAGGCAGCAAGGGGGGCCTTGGAGTCCACTACTACGTTTTTGCCATTAGGCAGCTTTACGATCATGTCGGGCCGCAAACGGCCATCCGGTCCGGAGCTTGTTTCCTGCTCCATAAAGTCGCAGTAGTTCACCATCCCGGCAATCTCGGCCACACGACGGAGCTGAATCTCTCCCCAGCGCCCCCTCACGGTTGGTGACCGGAGGGCCTTTACCAGATTGGCTGTCTCCTCCTGCAATTGAGACTGGGCGGATGCCAGGAATTTGATCTGTTCGGTAAGACTGACGTAAGCCGTCGTCCTGACCTTTTCCAGATCCTGGATCTTCCCGTCCACCTTTTCAAGGGACTCGCGGAGTGGCTTTACCAGCTCATCAATGGCGAGCTGCCGATGCTCGAGGTCACCCTTGGCCCCTTCCTGAAATTTTTCCAGATGGGTTCGGGCCAGCTCGAGAAACGATTGGTTGTTACTCTGGAGCGCCTCGGCCGAGAGCGCCTTGAATGCATCGGAGAGCTTCACCTGCGCGGCATCAATCACTGCCAGTTTTTCCTCGCTGCCCTTTCGTTCTTCCTGGACAAGAGTTGCCAACTCCGAGACTTTTGCCTTCAGGGAGGCATTCTCGCCATACATTTCCGTAATCTTCTCTTCGCGTCCCTTGATTGCCGTTTCAAGATCCCCAATACGCGTGTTCTTCTCCTCCGCAACGGACCTTTTCTCCGACTCCACTTTCACGGTAACCCGCAACACGGCAATTTCGTCAGCTGCAGCAACCAGGGAAGACTTGAGGTCGACTATCTGCTCCTCCCTGCCCTGCAGACGTTCCGCCAGGGCAGCAACCTCGGTCTGAAGTTCGGCTTTGCCGCGACTGAAGGCAAGTTCTATTCGGGATTTGGAAAGGAGCCAGACCACAGCCCCGCCGAGAATGAAGCCGGCAACCAGCAAAAGATATTCCATACCTCGCAACTCCTTGGACAAAATTTTACCTATTCAGGTCAATAGACTGAAGGGGATCAAGATTTTCCCCTCAGCCTTCAGTCTGCCTCCTCCGCCAAAGCAGCCTTGGCTGAGGCGGCCGGGTCAGCCTTCAGCCCGATTTGATACAGAATTTTTCCGAAAAGCAAAAAGCCGCCGCATCAGAAAACTCCACGATGCAGCGGCCTTGAAAATCCCCCTTTTACCGGGAAGAATTCGAATCAGTGGGTAACGCCAAACCCGTCATTATGGGCTCCCTGGACAAAAGCTGTTCGGGCCTTTTCCAGCGCTTCCATTTCCTTCACCTTCTCACCGAGCCAGTGGTGGAAATTCTTCGCGTTTTCGTAGGAAAGGATTACTCCCGCATCCACTGCCCGGGACAAGGTATTTCCCGGCTCGTCCGGTTCCTGGGCAATCTCCCTGCCGATGGTTCCGGCCGGGGTAATTTCATGGGTAATGGAAACGGGCAGCGGCGGACGCTCATGATAAAAATGGATTATTATTTCACCTCGCGGAGATACCCCGCCATGGGCACCGTTCACATACACGGGAGCATAACCTTCGGGTATCTCATAACGAAATCGAACCTCCGCTTTCATGGGCGGTCCCCCCCGGCAGCCGTTGCCTCAACCCCGCCACGTAAAATCTCGGCAATCAGTTCCGGGTCAAGCGCAACTTCGGACTGGATTCCCGTATCCATTTCCTTGAGAGCAGCGATCCCCTTTGTCAGTTCATCCTCTCCGATGATCAGGGTATAGCGTGCCTTGAACTTGTCCGCACGCCGCATCTGGCTCTTCAGGCTTTTTCCTTCATAATCGATTTCCACCGAAACGCCACGACGCTGCAGCCAGCTCATGATGCGGAAGGTCTCGTTGCCCGCGGGCTCCCCGTGAAAGGCAATAAAGAGATCCGGACGTCTGCCGAAGCCTTCATCGTCAAGCAGCAGGACAACCCTTTCAACGCCCAGGGCAAAGCCGATCCCGGGATACGCCGGACCGCCCAGTTCCTCGATGAGGCGGTCATAACGGCCGCCGGCCGCCACCGCGCTCTGGGAGCCAAGCTGCTCCGTAACCAGCTCGAATGTGGTGCGAGTGTAGTAGTCAAACCCGCGAACCATGCGCGGGTTAATTTGGTAGGCGGTGCCGGC